>CALHBL010000143.1 GCA_937930825.1 uncultured Bacteriovoracaceae bacterium | reverse complement strand
TCTCGAAGCGCCTCTTATTGACGACTATAGAGATTTTCAGCCTGACGGAAAAATTCTTCTCTCTTTAGGGGGAAGTCAAGATCAAGAAGGTGAGCTCTCCGAACAAGAAAAGAAAGATCAGGCCAAAGCACTCAGTGGATTGAAAGATAGTAAGTCTGAAATCGAAAAATTATGGAAGTACAATGAAGCGATCAATATCTATAAGAACCTAGAGGCCGTGAATATTACCATAAAGCTTTCAAAGAGCTTAAGCGCAGATGCGAAGAAATCGGCAGAGCTTACGGCGCGAGCAATTCAATTCAATCTGGGAGATATACAACCAAAGATTGAATTTAAGTTCATTGATCTTGTAGGAGACTTATTTAGTGATAAGGGAGTCTTTGAGGTGCTCTCTTTAATGAGTAGGTTCGCAACACCCCTTGGTCTCTTATTGGCCGTAATTCTCTTTGGCACTATTGGGGGTAATTTATTAAAGAAGTACTTCGAGCTCAATACAGGGAATGCCGACTCCTCTCAAATCACCATGGATCAAAATAAGAATGATGAAGATGAAGACTCAAAGGAAGGCGCTCTAGGCGGTGCTTCAGGGGAAGGTCCTCAGGACTCTGACCTTTTGATTAATGGTGTTGATCGCTTTCAAAGTTTCTATCAACAGCAGTCTGAAGATGCCTTACTTATGGTTAAGAAATGGTTAAGAAGTGGTGGGAAGAAAGAGCGCTTGGGACTCAGTGCTCTTGTTCAGCAGATGGATAATAAAACCTTGATGCCCCTTATGAAAGCAATGAATGAGGAAGAGCGGTCATTATGGAAAGAGACTCTTAATAGGGGATTAGGCCCAAGTGAGCTCAAGGAAGCTAATGCATTCATTGGCAATCAGATCGTACAGAACTTAATGATTCCTGAATTTATTCGAGATCCCGAAACTTATGCTAAGCTCTCAAGAGTAAGGCCAGCTGATTTTCAAAGATTGCTTTCAAAAGATTTCGATGCTGCTTGTATGGTATTGACGGCCTTGGGCCCGGAGTTCTTAAGTAAGGCCTTGACCCAAATTGATCCATCAACAAGAGAGAGGGTGCTTGCCAAGTCACTTGAAATAACTCCTCAGGTCTTTGAAGAAAAAGCCCAAGCCGTTAAGAACCTCCTAGGTTCAGTTGGCTCAGACTTTAAGGATAAACCTTTTTTGAAGTCATTAGAGAAGCTCATTCCTACCGCGAATTTCGATGTAGAGGAGAGTCTATTTCTTCACTACATTAATAGTGCTTCTACAGAAAAAGTGGACTCTCTTCTTGAGCAAAACTTCCCAGGCTTTGCTATTAAAGAGCTGCCAGATAAGTTTCTAAAAATCGCCTTTAACCGTTATCCTCTAGATAAGAAGGTGATACTTCTCTATGGATTAGAGCAAGATACTCGAAGCCAGTTTATGGAGATTTATGCACCAGCAGGCTCAAAAGCTTATGAATTAATGAATATGGAGTTTGAGTCCATTGAATATGATGAGATAAAGCAAAAGCAAGTTACATCGAGTTTTGACGAGGTATGGATTGATTTTGTGAGCTTCGTCAGAAAGCAGCTGAAGAGTAATGAAGAATTTTCTCAAGATGTTGAGGAAATAACGAATGCTTGGGTTGCTCATAATCTCTCAAAAGCAAGCAACTCATCTAATCTTAAGGGTGCCAGTTAGCGCTGAAACCCTCTCTTATTTACCTTAAGAACCCTTGAGTCACCACTATTCTTGGGCCGTAATTAATACAATGGAGTAATTGTGACTCGATGCGTATGGTAAATAGTTTCTAAACTTCAAACAAGGAAATAATAGTGAAGAAATTAATATACTTATCTCTACTTGCCTCAATCTCCACTGCTCTATTCGCCTGTCCCCCATTGAATGGTCCCTATCAGTGTCAAGATGAAAATAAAGTAGAATCTTATAGAATGCTTATTACCCAAGATTCTAAAGAAGTAACAGTTAAAGCTGAGGAGGCATTTGATAGGATTGCTCTTGGTCAGTCTTCTACGAGTGCAGATGGTTTTACAGTAACTAACGAATGTGTTGGTGATTCCCTTATAACAAAGGCCACGAGTGCCGAAATGGGTGTTGTGATAACTAAGACATATGCTCTTACTAGGAAGAACTCTAAAGACGGAAAAGAAGTAACAATTACTGGAAGTGTAAAATCTCCAATGATGAATGAGGTTGTGCCAACTACAGTATGCCAAGAAAGCCAAAGATAGAATATAGTCCTCCTGTTTGAGTTTTCAAGCATTGAAAACTCACTAAAAGGCTTGTATACCCGGATGGTACTAAGACTCAAGGTACGCGCCGCTAGGCGTGCTGCTTGAATTCCTTTCAAGTAGCGGTATATAGTCCTCCTGTTTGAGTTTTTAAGCATTGAAAACTCAAACAGATTTTTTCTTTTTATCCTAACGACAGTCCTCACTTATATTAAATGCCTCATACTCTTCTCATTCCCTAACGGCATAAGTGTGGCCTGCATAGGAGTGTCTCAATTTTTTACATATGCCTGCTTTCAATACATGTTCAACTCCCTAAGTTACTTATAACAGGTCCTCTATGCTGCCTACTTTTTGGCCCAATCCTTGCTTTAATATAAGTACCCCCCACGGTCTTCGCTAACTTCTCCCCCGAATGTTTGAGAAGGCCAAAGTATGTGTGATTACCTAATCTTGGGGTAGAAGTTAGGCCTACTCCCCTGTGGCCTTACTTCTGCCTCGAGATTATGGGTGACCTCTTAAGAGCACCTTAGATTAATCATCATAGAGATTCTACTTATCTAATTTTTTCATATAACCTCATAAAATTAAATACTTAGAGTATCTATTCTGAAATATTCAGTTTCATAAATATTGACTTGAAGTCCTTACTAAGTGAAAAAGGAAGGAGCTTTTTATTTAGAAAATAAGATTGAGGATATTTTGGAAATAGTAACAGAAAATTTTAATCGCCAAGTTCCTGAGCTTTCTTTGCTCTCCTATATCAATGGCTCCTCTGGGGATCGGTTGGCCTTTATCGATGACCTCTATAATGGTTTGAGAGACTATGGATTCATAATCTTAAAGGATCATATAATAGATCAGCTGAAAGTAGACTTGGCTTATGAGCTTGTTCATGAGTTCTTCCATCTCTCTAATGAAAAGAAGATGAATTACTTTGATGAAGAGATTGCAGGTCAGCGTGGGTATACACCTTTTAAAACTGAGCATGCAAAGAATAACCCTAACCCTGACCTTAAAGAATTTTGGCACGTTGGAAGAGAGCTTGATCAGAGCTCGCAATATAAAGGCGTTTACCCTGAGAATATTTGGCCTCACGAAATAGTAGAATTTAAAAAGGCCTTTACTGAACTCTATAGTGCCATGGACCAAACTTCAGTGGTCCTCTTAGAGGCATTGGGAATAGCTCTAGATGTTCCTCGTGGTTACTTTAAGGAGATGATCAATGACGGCAATTCAATCCTAAGAACAATTCACTATCCGCCCACAAAGGGGCAGGATACCCACAACTCAATTAGGGCGGCCGCCCATGAAGATATAAATCTTATAACAATGCTTGTAGGCGCAACAGCTTCTGGACTTCAACTTTTGGATAGGGATGGGACTTGGCTTGATGTTAACTCAAAGCCTGGTCAAATAGTCGTGGATACTGGGGATATGATGTCCCGCTTAACTAATGGTATTTTGCCAGCAACAACACATAGAGTGGTTAATCCAGAGGCAGATAGCGAAGCTCGCTACTCAATGCCCTACTTTGTTCATCCTCATTCAAAGGCCGTTTTGAGTTGTCTTGATAGTTGTAAGGGAGAGGGAAGAAAGTATGATGATATTACGGCCGGGGATTTTCTTGATCAGCGCCTAATAGAAATAGGGCTTAAGTAAGAAACTGGCCTGTAAATATTTGCCGCTACTAGAGCGGAATTCAAGCCTTTTGGTGAGTTCTCAATACATGAAAACTCAAACAGAAGGACTCTATTCTATACAGGCCATATTCTTTTATTTCTTTGGTAGACAGCAGCTCTTTTTTCCATTTTTAAGCATGCATTGCTTTGGGTCTGCACACTTCTTTGCTTTCTTCTTAAGTTTACATTGCTTCTTAGAAGCGCAGTCTTTCTTTTTAGAAGCGCAGTCTTTCTTTTTAGAAGTACAGTCTTTCTTTTTAGAAGCACAGTCTTTCTTTTTAAGGTCGCATTGCTTAGAGCTGCAGTCTTTCTTCTTAAGAGCGCATTGCTTTGTTCCACTCTTATGGGCACAGCCGATAAGACTGAAAGCTAAGAGTGTCGCTAGTAGAATTGTTTTAATCATTTTCACTTTGATCTCCTTAAATATTATGAATTGGTTAAAATCTTACACCAATACTCATTTTTGAGTTAACTATATTTGTCGTTTGCGCCTCCGTATCTTTAAAGGATTCACTTTGAGCAATTGCTTCAAATGAGCCTTCTACAACTAAGGCATAAGCTGGAGAGACTCTCTTTATATAGCCCAATTTAACAATGGGCAGAACTAAGCTTGTTCCTGTGGAAATGGATTCATCTATTGTAGTGTTAGAGAGCCCGTAAGCTAGGCCAAAGCCAATGTACATATTATCGTCTGAATGATCGAAGTTGGCAAAGTGGTAGTTGAGCTCTGCACTAATAAGGTAGCGGCTAGTGGGGACTTCTAGGGCAGGCTCATTTAGCGTTGCATTGTCTCTATCCAACCTAAGACCCATCGCCCACTCCCAGTGAACAGCAACTTTATTGGCATAGAGCGCTTCAAATTGAAAAGAAGATCTCGCTGCCGTCTTCTGTTCATCAGTATCAGAAATTGCTTCTGACATCGTCAGGCCATAAGCGAGGCGAGCAATCCATTGGGTGCTTTGCTTAAAGACTAGCTCTTCTTTGGGAAGCAGTTGAAGCTTGGGAATTTCAGTCCAAACATTTTCTATATTATTAGTATATGTTACATATTCATTCTTACTAAAGGGAACAGTTCCTCGCTTGTCTTTAACTTCCCAAAGGGAGAAGAAGCGATTGACTTCAATGGCCTTGGCCGTAAAGCTGGCATCCTTGGTTGAAAAGAGAGACTCCTGACCAGTTGAGACTCCTTCAGCTGTTCCTTTTCTTACCACAAAACTTCTTCTCGACTTAGAAATGGCCTGGACAATAACGAGTTCGTCATCGGCAAAATTTCCAAGGCAGAACAGGAGGCTAACAATGAAGAAAAGAGATTGGTATAATGAAATTCGCATACTCTTATTTTAGAGGAAAAGCTGGTTAAAGACAGAGGAATTTACTTCCACTTGGTTAGTTCTTAGTCAATTCTTGATCAGCTTAAAAGAAAAGTTACCCAAGCGAATTACTAAGGAATTTCATGAGTAATAGAACAGAGGACCCAAATGACCAAGATCAATCAGAAGAGTCAAACTCCTACGGCTTTAGCTTAGCTCTTTTTCTTACCATTATCATTGTTGCCAGTGCTCTTTTTATGATTCTCCAAAATCGATCAGTTGAGCGTTCCTTAAACAAGGGACAGGTTAGTCGTCCTGATAGAGACTCAAGTCGTAAGAGACTAGAGACAATGAGGGATCGGCGTCCTAGTACTGGTGAAGCTAAGAGCGTGAAGATTGAGAGCTCTTCTGTTGGGCGAACTTTTAATAAGAAGAGTGGTGATCAGTTCAACTCCAAAGACAAACTAAAGCTTTCAAAGGAGAGCTTTTCAGTTGGACGATCAAAGAGGTATGA
>CALHBL010000142.1 GCA_937930825.1 uncultured Bacteriovoracaceae bacterium | reverse complement strand
TTGAAGCATTGAGAAAAGGCATGAGTGTCTCTGAGGTGAATAACATCTCTAAAGTAACTCCTTGGTTCTTAGAACAAATCGAATCTATAAAATTATTAGAAAATCAAATTGAAGAAAATCCTGATAAAATTTTCACTACTGAATTGATGAGAGAAGCTAAGGGCATGAGCTTCAGTGACAAGTACCTTGCCTACCTGACCAACAAAGGTCAGCGAGAGATTCTGCAATTTAGGTTTGATCACAAGATTTTTCCGGTCTACAAGGCCGTGGATACTTGTTCAGGTGAATTTGCCGCCTTAACTCCCTACTTCTACTCAACCTATGCTCAAGAAAATGAGGCGCAGGCCTTTAGCGAAAAGAGTGTGGCCATCATGGGATCAGGCCCCAATAGAATTGGTCAGGGAATAGAGTTTGATTACTCATGCGTTAAATCTTGCCAAAGGCTTAGGCATAAGAAGATCAAGGCCATTATGATTAACTCCAACCCGGAGACTGTTTCTACTGATTATGATTCATCAGATAGGCTCTATCTTGCGCCTCTTTTTAGTGAGGACCTCTTCGATATTTTCCTCAATGAGAAACCATACGGAATTATCGCCAGCTTCTCAGGGCAAACGGGAATTGGGGTACGCGAACATATTGAAAAATCTTTTCGTGCAGACTTTGAAACCTTTAACTTCCTAGGCCCCTCTCTTGATGTGCTCGAACAAACGGAAGATCGAAAACTCTTTTCACAAATCACGAAGAAAGTTGACTTGGCCCACACGCAAGCACTTGAAGTTCAAGGGTATAAGAACCTCGTCAATGCCATGACTGAAATAGGAATGCCGGTCATCATTAGACCTAGCTATGTTATCGGCGGAGAATCCATGTATATCTTCTACTCCCATGAAGATATCAATGAGCTCCCAGAGTCCTTAAAGTCACAGCTCAAGAACTCCAACTCAGTCTTTCAAGTAGAAACTTACCTTGAAGATGCCATTGAGTATGACGTTGACCTCATTAGAGACACCAAAGGAAATACTGTATTCACCATCTGTGAGCATATTGAACATGCCGGAGTTCACTCTGGCGACTCAGGGATGATTTCTCCTCCTGTCATTCTCACTGGCCCTCTTTATACAAAGATGAAAACTATTTCTGAAGAGCTGGCCAACTTAATGGATGTCATTGGCCCCATCAACTTTCAGTATGCTGTTAAAGACGGCCAGATTTTCTGCATTGAAGCCAACCCAAGAGGTTCAAGAACACTTCCCTTCCTATCTAAGGCCTATAATATTAGCCTGCCGCAAATAGCAACGGATGCGATGCTTGGAGAAACTATTGAGCCATGGCATCAGCAAACGGGATCTTTCTTTGCTGTAAAGCAATCCACCTTTCCCTTTGATCGCTTCATAAAAGACAATATTATTCTCGGACCTAAGATGAGAAGCACCGGGGAAACGATGGGAATGGACTGTGATAAAGAGCGGGCCTTACTCAAGTCATACCTTGGTAACTACCCCAACCTTGCCTCAGAAGGAAGAATCCTAATCTCCTTGGCCGATAAGAATAAGGAAATCCTTCTGCCCTATCTTAAAGCTTTAGGGAATCTGGGTTATCAGTTTATTGCGACTTCGGGAACCAGTGAATATATCCGCCGGCAAGGTGTAAGCTGTGAAGATGTTGCAAAAATAACAGATGATGGTAAGGACGATAATATTGTTAAGGCCCTTAAGGATGATTCTATTCGCATGGTCTTCAATACTCCTAAGAATACTGGCGCTTCAAAATCTGATGGTGAGGTTATCCGCAATAGCGCTATTGCCTACGGTATTCCCTGCTTCACGCGAAAGGAAAATATTAAGGCCGTTATGGAAGCACTTATAGGCACAAAATCTAATGGCGATGGCGAGCTTCACCCCATAAGCTTGCAAGAAGCTCACAAACCTGGAGGACTCCTTTGAGCACTGTAGATCCCATACCCAGTAGTAGAACCATGGTGGCCCTCGACAATATGACAAGGGAGCAAGCTCTGGTCTTTTTAACGGAGATGCCCTCTGAGCTTGACTTGGTAAAAATTGGCCTAGAACTCTACTGTTCCTATGGCGCTGCCTTTGTAAGAGAAGTTCATGAAAAATTTAACAAGAGAATCTTTCTTGATCTCAAACTTCACGACATCCCTAATACAGTTGCCAAAACTCTAGCTTCACTCTCCAATCTTCCCATCGAATTTATTACAGTTCACTTAAGTGGGGGAAGGCAAATGCTTGAAGCTTGCCAAAGCATTCGAAATGAGAAAATGACCCATACAAATATTCTAGGCGTAAGTTACTTAACAAGCCTAGATCATACCAATTTTCGTGAAACTTGGGGCATTGAAGAGACCACTATCCCCGCGGCCTTTATGAGACTCTTTTCTTTGGCCAGCGAAACTAAGACCCAAGGAATTGTTTGTTCTGCGCAAGAATTAAAACTCCTATCAAAACAACAAGAATCAGCAAATAACAAGCTTATGAGCGTCTGCCCAGGGATACGCTTTCAAGATGAAATAGACAATGGTTCCATCGGTGATCAAAGAAGAGTCTTAACTCCTAGTCAGGCCTTTGACCGCGGGGCAGACTATATTGTGATGGGAAGAAGCCTTACTCAGGCAGAGGATTTAAAAAGTAGAGTTGCGCAGCTCAATCTTGTAAACTCTTAATAACACCAATTATTTCATCGAGTTTCGCCAAAATATGCTTGCGCTGCTTTTCATCAGTAGTCTCTAAGAATTGCGCTAAGACGGCCCCAACATCTCTTCGCCAGGAACTGTAGAAGTCATCTTCACGCCAGTCACTAAAGAATTTCTTAAGGGCAATTTTTCGCTCTTTAATATCCTTCTCATCAAAGGTATTAATGAAGTTATTAGTTATCTTCCCGGCCCTTGACCAAACAATTAAAGGGTCAATAAAGGTCGTAGGTGCAAGCTTGGTAATGAGTTTCACCTGCTCTTTTGAAAGGGATCCAAACCACTCTTCTAAAGTTTCTAGCCACTTTCTCTCAAGCTCATCTCTAAGCTCCTGCTTTGAGCGCTTGCTTCTGAGTTTCTTTTCATCCAATTTTCTGCCAAGGAGGACTTTACTTCGCTCTACCTGCTCATCAGTCAAGTTAGCGAGGAGGGGAAGCACTTGGGTATTTAGTCTATTGAAAGATTCAAAGTAGCGGGAGCGAAAATGATCAATAAGAGAAGTTAGCTCTTTTGCTTGCAGAGGTTTGAGCTTGCCTCCTTCTAGGCGGGTTCTTATTTTAAGAAGGTCTAATCGATAAGTCTCTAGAGCATTAGCTCTATGCCAGGTCATGAAATCATCTAAAATAACCTCAAGCTTTTCTTGCTGAGGAGAATAGAATTTAACTAACTTTAAGATTCTCTTCTTAATCAACCAATCGCCAAAATTATAGCCAATGCTAATCATTGAACAGCTGCTCAAACTAAGGAGAGGAATTAAAAAGAGGGGGAGGAGAAATTTTCGCACGGCCTAATAATGCCACCGAGATTCGCTAGTGCCAAGAAAAAGTCCTCTATTTATCCCAGTAGGCCTCTTCTAGAGAATCTTCTTTTTCTGGGAGTCCTCTTGAGAGGCGGGGTGAATTCTGATTGAGAACCTCGAAACTGGCCCTATTAGCGTATTTTGCCACTTGATGCAGGGATGAGTAAGTCAGAAACTTGGCCATATGCTTGGGGCTATTGGGCACCATTTGATGATGGTGATCATTGGCCGTTATATCATGCAACACAGCACTCAAGGCCGCATCACCTGCCCCATTGGTATTTTCAATCTTACCAGGCCCTCCCATAAAGGGGTTTATGTGAGTAAATATTTTTTGAGGTGACTCACAACTCTTAAGGCGCATAGGTCTTGAGTATTCGTACTTATTATATTCAGAAAGAGACTTTGAGTGGATATGATCCTTCGTTCTTCTCAGAAGGGACTCATCACAATAGGAACCTAAGTAGAGTCCACTCTTTCCAACTGTCACAAGGGCCATATCAGTAAATTCAAGAACACTCTCAAGGGCAAGAAGAGGATCTGGCTCGTTCATAAGAGCACTTACCTCTTCTTCATTTCCCGCTAAGATATCAACATGCTTAGAAATAAAGCTCAAGAGGAACTCTCTCTTTTGTTCGACGATATGTGAAGTACCTAATGAGAGGACTACGGGGACTTCAAAACTATTAGCAATTTTAACCGCCTTCATCATCGCTCCAAAAATAGGAGCACCCTCATCTCGAGTGAGGTAGGCAGAAACTAATAGTGCAGAGGCGGTGGCAATAGGCTTCTCAGGAACAAACTCCGCACTCAGCTGATTCATAATTCCTTTACCAATAACAAATGTTCTCTCTTTATCTGGCGTAATAAGGCATATCGCTCTGGCCATCGCTCCATTACAAGGCTTTAATAAACTCAAGTCCACATGAGAATTCGTGGTGCAAATATACTTATAAGCATAGTCACCAACTCTAATTTGATCATTAATGGCCCCAAGAGCAATGCAGTGGTCATCAGCAAGAACGGCATAGTTATGAAGAGTGTTTCCAGTGCTCACTCCAGCAAACTCACCTACGATCAGATATTCTTTCTTAAAGAATTGATAAAGTTCTTCAACTAATTCCTCATGGG
>CALHBL010000141.1 GCA_937930825.1 uncultured Bacteriovoracaceae bacterium | reverse complement strand
AGAGGAAGATGCGTGGGATAGGGTTATTGATATCAACCTCAAAGGAACTTTTCTGATGAGCCAAGGTGCCGTTTTAAAAATGATGAAGAAGCGCTATGGAAGAATTGTTAATATGTCCTCAATCGGAGGAGCGCTTGGTCTTGCAGGTCAGGCCAATTATGCAGCTTCAAAGGCCGGCCAAGTGGCCATGGCAAAGACTCTCTCTAAAGAGGTTGCTAAAAGAGGCATAACAGTAAATTGTATTCTCCCAGGTTTTATTGAAACAGAACTCATAAGTGATCTTCCTGAAGAGCAAGTGAAAGCCTATAAAGCAACTGTCCCTCTTAAACGCTTTGGCAGCACTGAAGAAGTTGCTCATGCGGTTCAATTTCTGGCCTCTGCAGGAGCGAGCTATATTACAGGAACTACTCTTGAAGTAGCAGGAGGGCTTTAATGGGAACTCCTTCACAATTAATTTTAGAAAGACTGCCGCAGAAAGATCCCTTCTTATTTGTTGATGAATTAGTTGATCAAACTGAAAAGAGCATTATGACTTCGTTTCAAGTAACAGGCAAAGAGGACTTCTTTAAAGGTCACTTTCCCGGCAACCCCATTATGCCAGGCGTGCTCTTACAAGAGGCCGCCTTTCAAAGTGGCGCTCTTCTCATGAGCTTTCTAAATGAAGGTACTGGGCTCGGAGTGGTTTCTAGAGTGCAAGAAGTAAAGTTTAAAAACTTTGTTAAGCCTGGGGATCTCTTAGAAATGGAAGTGAACTTAGATGATAACCTGGCCAATGCTTTTTACATGAGTGCAAAGAGTCGTGTTAACGGCAAAATTGTCATGAGTATTAAATTTACCGGCACCTTAGTGAATCAGGACTAGTTATGGATTTTTTAAAAATAAGTGGGAAGACTTTCTTTATAACAGGCGTCGCCAATAAGAAGTCAGTTGCCTATCACAGTGCCAAGGTTCTGCAAGAAAATGGCGCGAATCTCATTCTCAGTATTCAAAAAGAAGAGCAATTGGCCAAGGTAAGCTCCCTCTTTCCAGAGAGTAAAATCTTTATCATGGACGTTGAAAGAGAAGAGACTATCGAGGAAGTTAAAGCTTCACTAGAAAGTTCTGAAATTGTTCTTGATGGGTTGCTCCACTCCATGGCCTTTGCCAATCTTGCTGAGCCTAAGCCTTATCATGAAACTTCTTGGAAGGATTTTGCTCAGGCCGAGAGGATAAGCTGCTTCTCTTTGATGAATATTTGTCATCACTTAAAAGATACTTTTAATAAGGATGCTAGCGTGGTCACTATTTCAATTAGTGATACTTTGGCCACTAGCTATGGCTTCCTTGGCCCAATTAAGGCCCAGCTCGATGTTTCAGTTGCGTATCTTGCAAAGTCTTTTAGCGAGTTTTCGGAAATTAGATTCAATGCCGTTTGTGCTGGACCTCTTAAGACAAGCGCTTCGGCCGGAATTCCTGGTTATATCAATAACTATATATTTGCGGAGAAGTTAACCATGAGGAAGCAGGCCTTGAAGACCACAGAGGTTGCCGATACTGTGGCCTTTTTGCTGAGCCCCCGCTCCAGTGGAATCAATGCGACAGGGGTTAAAGTTGATGCGGGTATGCGCTCAAATGGCTTTGATCAGAGTGTAGTCAATACTGTTGCTGATCACGGGTAGAGGCCACTTCTCAAAGGGAGATTGCTTCGGATATTCCTTTGTTCGTTCAATACTAAAGTGATGTTATTTTTGTGCCTCTAAAAATGGCCAATATACTGACATTTCTGGGCCCTTAGAAATCGTGTGTTTTTCTATATAAGTTGGTGTAGTTGTAGGGATAGTCTTCATTTTATAGAGAAATTATTCACCTTTTCATCATATTTATTACTATAGGGTATCTAGTAAATAACTTGTAAATAGGGGGGAGTTTTGAAGAAGATTATAGCATTAACTCTCATGACTCTCTTTAGTAGTTCCATCCTAGCTTCAGGAATTGGAATTGATAAGTCTGCCCTAGCATCAAGTGCTCTTGAGCTCTATCACGAATCTTCTCTCTACGATGAAATCGCAGACTACTTTAATCAAAATCAAGATGCAATAGCTCAGAGGCAACTCAGTATTATAGATCATGGCCGTAACTTAAGAACTTTTGGCGGCCTTAATAATGTAGGTCTTAGTTTCACAAAAGGTTTTGCTGACTTCAGTATTGAATTAAGAAGAGACGTAGCTCCTGACCTCTTTGATAGTGAGAGATGGCTTGTGACAGATACTTTTAATCTCTACCTTGATGCTGGACATGTCCTTGGAAAGCTTGCTAAAGCTGATGTCATCGAGATGACTGAAGAGTCCCTTGCTCTCTTTGCTGGTATTACTTTTAAAAGAGAATTTCAACATGTGCACTTTGCAGCTAATTATCAAGAGGCCATTTCCTTTAACCTCAATAAGCTCTTTTCTTCGTTCTTAAAATTTCGTTCAAAGAACTACCTTGCTATCGCTCCTGGTGAATACTTAAAGAAAGAAGATTCTATAAGTCTTCAGGCCGGAGGTCTCGCAAGCGCTCCTCTGACAAGTGGATTAAGCGCTAGAGTAGGGGCACTCATAAAGTATAAAAAGATGAAAACCACTTCAATTCAAGGTATACTTACTGAAGATGCTAGTTATGAAGGTGAGGCCTTAAGAATCAGCACAGAGAAGTCGAGCCTCGTTAATATTGGAGCAAGTGCTCAGTTAATCGCCCAGTTCTTAGGCGTTCTAAGAGCAACAATTCTAAGTGTTGATTTTGATTATTCTCTTGAAGATATTTCTAAGACTTACTTAACTTTCTCTCATAGCAACGTGGAGCTTTTGAAAGAAGATACTCAGATCGCAAGAGAAGTTGAAAATATACTAGGCCACAGAAGAAGTGACCTTCAAGTTCTTACGCCCTTTATCGTATCAGAAGAGAGAAGAAGAATAGAGAATAAGTCGCTTCGCTATGGAGTTGTCTTCTTTGGTGGTCAAAAAGAGGCCCAAACATCCCATATTCAATTGATTGCCGATCAAAAGCAGAAGTCTTTCTTTAGACATAATTTCCTAAGAACTAAGTTTCGTGAGTATTACCCAAGCAGGCTCTTTTCTATTCTTGTGAGATCTTTCTTTAAAGTTCCTACATTCGTAAGTAAGACTGAAACAGAGACTGATAATGTGCGTATAGAGTACGAAGCGCAAAGAAATCTTATTATATCTCAAGAAGACCTTAAGTTCTCTGAAAATGAAGAACGCTTAAGTCTAAACTTTGTAAAAGAGTATCAAACTTATCGGTATACTCAAAAGACAGCAAAGAAAGTGCAAGACCTATTAGAGGAATACTCTGGTAGTAATCCTTTAATTGCTGCTAAATTGCGAGACGGCGAACTTAAAGCTCCTATTAGCTTTCAGACAAACTTCTCTTTTGGTCACAATGCACTTACTCACTTTCACAAGTTAAGCACTTCAAAGGTCTATGAAGTAATCGATAATATCTGCTACTCTAGTCGTAAGGTTGGATTCTTTTCTTTCTTTCTTAACTTATTCAGTAACTGTAAAGGAAGAATGAAGAGAAATTATGATGCCTATTTAGTTGAGTGGAAAGTTAATGACTACGAAGCGGCCACTTATGATAAGTGCGCGCAAACTTATAAGGCCAGTGCTCAGGCCCAAGGCCCAAGAAGAGAAGTTCTCTTTATGAAACTATGCATGCAGAAGTTGGCCAAGAAGACCATAGCGCAAAGAGATGTTGAACTTCCCCTCTGGCGCTTTAAGAACTTCGCTCACTTACTCAGCACAAGGATTAAATCGAAAGTACACTTCTATGACCTCTTTGGTCATAAGAATGTCCATGTTCATGGAGAGTTCTCTGCTATTGATACCAATGGCGATGAATTCATCAACTATTTTCGCGAAGGTGTCTTCTCTGGAACAGGCCTAATTCAAAATACACTTAAAAACGAGGGCTTACGTAGCCCCGCCAGTACAAATTACCTCTAAATCTACGGCCTCAATAGACCGATATAGTTTAGGGAGAGTACTATGACCAAAATATATGTTGTTGATGATGACGTGATAAATTCAAAGGTATTTGCTAAAAGACTTACTAAACGTGGCTATGATGTAACTTACTTTAGTTCAGGTCCTCAATGCCTTGATTTCTTCAGTGATTTCGATAAGAGGCATGATGCTATCATAATCTTAGATATACTAATGCCTGAAATAAGTGGCCTTGAAGTGCTCTCTGTATTGAGAAAGAATTTTTCACCCATGGACTTACCCGTCATTGTTATGTCGGGAAATGAAGATGTTGAACGAATTGTCGAATGCTTATCAAGTGGAGCGAGTGACTTCATTGGTAAGCCCGCTAATATTGATATTGCTATCGCGAGAATTAAAACCCAACAAGATTTACTTTCCTTTCATAGAGGAAATATGAAGAAGAAGCAGTTAGAAACCATTAATTCAATGGTGGCCACCTTCAATCATGAAATTAATAATCCACTAACAATAGCACTGGGCAGTTTAAGACGTGACTTTTCTAAAATTGATGAAAGAAGAGTTGGTATTGCAGTCAATGCCTTAGAGCGAATAGCTAATATTGTTAAGAAAATAGAAAGAGTAACTGAGTATGAAGTGGAAGAAGAGGTCTATGTGGAAGATACTAATATGATCAAAATTGATCACTGATTCTTGATTCAATGATTTATACTGCTATTGGAAAGGAACTCAGACGGTATGAATATATAGTCCTCCTGTTTGAGTTTTCAAGTATTGAAAACTCACCTAAAGACTTGTTTATCCAAATGGTACTAAGGCTTAAGCTACGCGCCTTTAGGCGTGCTGCTTGAATTCCTTTCCAGTAGCGGTATATAATGTCTTTAGAATAATGAATGGAGGCGAAGAAATGAATGATCAACTTATTGATGAAAAGAAGATTCTCTTTGAGTTCTCAGATGACTTTGATATCTTCACTGAGCTCGTAGATGATTATAAAGAGGGATGTATTACCATGATTCAGGCCATTGAGGATGCTCTAAAAAGTCAGGATAGCGCCTCTCTACGAATCACCGCTCATACCCTAAAGGGAGTGTCATCAAACTTCTATGCCCCTGCCTTGAAGGAAGTAGTTTTCACTCTTGAAAAGAAGGGTGAAGAGCAAGATTTTTCTAATACTGAAGAGCTCTTCAATCAATTAAAATTAGTTAATACAATAGTGGTGAAAGAGCTCAGCGTCTTTATTGAGCGTAACTCATCACTGTTAGATACGCTTTAACGCCTCTTCAATTGAGACTTTTGGTGTCCAGCCCAAGTCTTCTTCAGCATTCCTATGATCGAAGTAGTGGCCCTTTGCCAATTGCAAGGCCACAAAACGTGTCATTGGAGGATGAATATCATAGATTCTAAAGAGCTTTAAAAAGAACTCAATCACAGCACCAATGATAAAGGCCGTTCTAAAAGAAACCTTCTTTTCAATAGGGCCTAAACCATGACCAATAAGAATAGTGTTGATAAAGGGCCATAGTTTGACT
>CALHBL010000140.1 GCA_937930825.1 uncultured Bacteriovoracaceae bacterium | reverse complement strand
ACTACTTTTCGTTGATCCCTATTCCAAACCGGAAGCAAGAGCGTCAGCTTTGCTTCTTCAATTTGTTTACTACTAATTTCCTTTAGTAAAATTTTTTCAAAGAGCTCACTCCATTCCACGCTAAAGGGAGGAATCATCTTGGCCTTCTCAACAAATTGAAAGAATTTCCATTCTATGAAGTCGGGTTCAAAGCCAAAAGCAAAGTAAGCAGCGACCACTGCTGATAACCCATGACCCATCAATACAGCTGGAACTCTATCAATAACTTTCAACTCTCTGAGTAGAGAAACTGCACTAACGGCCCTGTAAAGTCCTGCACTTATCAATAGGGCCCGAGGAACTTTCACAGTCCCCTTCTTACTAGTAGTGCTCTGAGGTATGGGTTCGGTAGGAGCTGGTCCAAAGAGGTTATCCTCAGACTTTTCTAATATTTGTGGAATATTGCGCTCAGGAACGTCTTTTATATCCACTGTCATTGAGTCAGTACTCAATGCCGTACTACTACTCTTCGAGGAATGAGAACAGGAAGTGCATAGAAAAGTGGTAATAAGCCCTATGACTAGGCCATATTCAATCCTCAATGAAATCCTCTTCCTTCAGTCCATCAGTAAGCTTTGTGATTTTCTTCTCAACTGATTCGAGATGCTTCTTACATTCTTTATAGAGGAGGACTCCTTTTTCAAACATTGCAAGGCTATGCTCTAGCTCATGTTCCTTGCCCTCAAGCTCAGATACTATTTCCTCTAAAGAGGTCAGTGATGACTCAAAACTTTGTTTCTTCTGTGCCATAAGAAATCCTAACGCGGTGTCACAAAAACAACGCTTGATTAATAAAGTCAAAGAAAAATATGCCCTAGTTCCTACACTATGTATACGATTCCGCCGACTTGCGCAGGGGGATAAATTTACCCCGAGTGAGGATTTTGGCGCTTCTTGTTATATTGAAGGAAGACGAACACCTTGGAGGTGTCTTTGAAAGAACTTTGGGTTCCCCTATCAGGAGCACTTGCTCAGCAGAGAAAAGTTGAGACGATTGCAAATAATGTTGCCAATGCTAATACTACCGGCTTTAAGAAAGACCGGGCCGTGTTCAAAGAACACCTTACTGCCTTTGAAAAAGGTCATGATCTTGACCTTCCTAGTAAGGAGTTTGCGCCAGAGGATTTCTACAGAACTTATGGCTCTGAGAATGCCTTTGTAAAAGTAGATGGAACATACACTAACTTTACTCAAGGTCAGGTCAGGCCCACAAATAATCCTTTTGATATTGCCCTAGAAGGCAGAGGCTTTATTGAAGTCCTAGGGCCAAATGGTGTGCGCTATACCAGGAAGGGCAATCTCTACTTGAACCAACAAAAAGAGCTCGTCACTGACCTCGGAATGAAGGTACTTCAGCGAGTCGATCTTCCTGAGGTAGGCAATGGAAAAGAGGTCATAGATGTGATCAAGCAAATTCCTCAACCTGCTGAAAGAGCTTTAAAATTGGGTAATTCAAAAGTGACTATCAATAATCAAGGACAGGTCTTTCAAAAAGGTGCTCTTGTTGGCCAAATAAACATCGTCGAGTTTAAGAATGGTTCAGAGTTAAAGAAAGAAGGAAGTTCTCTTTATATCAATAACGATTCAAGAAATATTTTAAAAACTCAGAGAAAAACTATTGTGCGCCAAGGTTCATTAGAGGGCTCAAATGTAAATCCAGTCGAAGAGATGTCAAATCTCATTAAAGCTCACAGGCAGCTGGAGTCGATTCAAAGAGCAATTAAAACTTACGATACTATGGCCGGAAAAGCCTACAGTGAAATAGCAAAATTCTAGGAATGAATATGACCCGTACTCTTAAAACAATTTTCTTTATCAGTTTACTCTTTGAAAGTGCATCTAGTTTTGCCCTTATTCGAGCACTTAATACTGCAGCAACAGGAATGGCCGCTCAAGAAGTTAATGTAAACACTATCTCAAATAATATCGCAAACGTTAATACCACAGGATACAAGAAAGAGAGAACTGAGTTTGAAACACTCCATTACCAAACTATAAAGGAAGCTGGAAGTAAAACTAGTAACAACTCCCTTCATAACGTGGGTATTCAGATAGGCTCAGGGGCAAGAGTTTCTGGAATAACAAGAGAATTTAGTCAAGGAGTACCACAGATTACAAATAACCCCTTCGATCTTATGATAAACGGGGACGGTTTCTTTGCTATCGTTATGCCAGACCAATCCATCTCTTATACAAGAGATGGAAGTTTCAATGTTAATAGCCAAGGTATTGTTGTAAATAAGCAAGGCTATCATTTAGTACCCTCACTTCAGTTTCCCCCTGATACAAAGACTATTAACATTACTGAAGATGGTAATGTCGAAGCCTTTATGAAGAATCAAGTAGAGCCTACAAACGTCGGCCAAATACCCATTTTTACTTTTATAAATGCTCCCGGCCTAAAAGCACTCGGTGGCAATAATTATCGTGTTTCAAAGGCCAGTGGACCTGCTATCCAAAATATTGCAAGTCAGTCAAATGCCGGTTTCATTAGACAGGGGGCCCTTGAAGCTTCCAACGTAAGCATCATGAATGAGATGACAAATTTGATCAAAGCACAACGAGCTTATGAAATGAATTCAAAAGTGATGAAAGTCGCTGATGATATCCTACAAACAATTAATACCATAAGGTAGAAATGATAAAGACTGTCATCTTAACGATTTATATTTTCTCTTTCCGCTGCTACTCATGTGAAGTAGCAGGCCCAGAAAATATTGTTTTTAATTCTAAAGAAAACCCAAGCTCAGCCTTAGAGTTAATAAAGCTTAACGACTGCAATGAAGTTGAAGTTAATAAGATTCACAATAGTCTAACGGACTTTGAAGGAATCATACGAAAGAGAACTCTAATGGCCGAAATCCCAGAGCTTGAGATCTCTGTGAAAAAGCCTATTCACATTAAAAGGTTACAAACTCTACTCAATGAGAAGGTTCCTCTTCCCAAGAATTGGAAACTTATCAACCCTCAAATTCTAACTTTAAGGAACAAAGCTATCACATTCAAGAAAAACTCTCTTGTCTCAATCGATTGTCAAAACTGTACAAGTACAGGTCTAAAAAATTTGAAACTTGAAATTTTTGATCATCTAAGTGCCCAAAAGAAAGTCCTATGGGTCAAAGCCTCAGTGGCAATAAAAACTGAAGTTCTAAGTGCGACAAGAGCATTACCTGTTAACCACAAAGGTCTTAGTGCCCTTACCTTCAAGAAAGAGGAAATTTATTCTGCAAACCCAGAGGCCTATTTCACGAATAGAAGCCAACTTATTTTCTATAAGTTAAATAAAGGTTTGAAGAGTGGATATCCTGTTAAGTTTACTGACCTCTCTGCCTTAAATCTTGTAGTACCTGGTCAAGTCGTTAGAACTAATCTTAAAAGCGGAGTTATCAAATTAAGTGGTAATGCAACTCCTATAAAGGCCGGAAAGATGGGTGAAATTATTCAATTAAGAACGAATAACTCAAAGAAAATAATCTTAGGTCGTGTAACTAATTTTAATGAGGTCGAGGTAGAATTATGAAAGAAATATTTAGCCTAGTAGTAATTACTCTCTGCTTAATCAGTTTAGGCTCCTGCTCAAGCTATATAAGTAATATGCATCGAGAATTTGACCGGGCAGATGGAACCTCGGCACCAAAGAGGAGCAAGCCAAACTTTGACCTCTACCGGGAAAGAAAACCTTTAGCGAATGGTCCCGTTGTGAACTCTCGAAATAATCCATACGTCATTCCATCTGTTAAACGTGCGTATACTAACCCAAAGGTTAAGCCAAGAATTAAGGCCAGAGATATTGCAGATAGCAGAGGTGACGGTAGCCTGTGGTCAGGCCTTGAGGGACGAAATAACTACCTTTTTACAGAAGATACGAAGAAATCTCATGGAGATATCGTTCTTATAAAAGTTGCAGGTAAAATGAAAAATCAAATTACCGCAGAGTTAAAACGTGCTTTTCCTGCCCCTGCACCAGTCAAGTCAGATAAAGAAAAGCCTGATGCTGCAAAAGCAGCTGCTGCTCCTGCTGCTCCACCGGCCCCCGCAGCAGACGACAAGGTCGACGACAGTGCCGGAAAAGTATATGACAGAGTATCAAGCGTTGTTGTTGAAGAAATTAACGAAGATCATATTCTTCTAAGAGGAAGAAAGAGCGTACTCTATAAAAACCGAAAGCGTTTAGTCGAAATCCAGGCCCTTGTTTCTAGAAAAGATATTTTAGCTGATGACACCGTCATCAGTGACAGCATTATTGAAAATAACATTACGATCTTGAGGTAAAATATGAATTCACTTATAGCATCACTAGTCCTTCTTTTTAGTGTTAATACATTTTCAAAAATGAGTAGGCTAAAAGATCTGGCCCACGTTAAGGGCGTACGAGAAAACCCGGTCATTGGTTATGGCCTTGTCATAGGCCTGAATGGCTCCGGAGATGGGGGAGGAGAAATTGTTAATTCTTCTTTGAAGAAAATGTTTCAAAAGCTAGGCTTAAACCCTAAGCGAGAAGTATCTAGTAAGAATGTAGCAAGTGTTATTGTCACAGCAAAACTTCCCGCCTTTGGCAGAATTGGACAAAAGATTGATATCACTGTCTCCAGTATAGGTGATGCCGGTTCTCTTGCAGGCGGAACACTTCTTATAACTCCCCTCAAGGGAGGCGATGGAAATATTTACGCTGTTGCTACTGGGCAAGTCTCAATCGGCGGACTAAATAAAGGAAAAGCTTTTCCAACAACAGGAACAATAACAAGTGGTGCCACCATTGAAAAAGAAATCAATTTTGCTTTTAATGAAAAGAAGTCAATCCGTCTAAGTCTTAATAATCCTGACTTCACAACCTCTGCAAGAATTGAAAAAACTGTTAACAAGGAACTCGGTGGAAAGTATGCCCATAGTATAGATGCCACAACAATTGATCTCATTGTCCCTGTCTACTACGAAAGAAAAGTTGTTCAATTAATGGCCATAGTTGAGAACTTTAAGGTCTACAGCGATCAAAAAGCAAAAATAGTCATTAACGAAAGAACTGGAACAATTGTTGCTGGAGGGGAAGTAGTCATAACACCAGTAGCGATTAGCCATGGCGACCTCTCTATTGAAGTTGAAGGAGCTAAGAAAGGTGGTAGAGATAAGCTCTACTTCGTTGACAAAAAGACTACACTAAATGAACTCGTCAAGAGTTTAAACGCTTTTGGTGCCAGTCCAGAGGACCTTATCTCTATTTTTCAAGCACTTAGAAAAAACGGGGCCCTTATTGGTGAGATAGAATTTATATGATGAGAATAATTTTCAGGAATACTCTACTTTAAGACAATTATTGAAAAAAGTGGTAAAATGAAGACGTATAAAGGCTTTCAAGGAATGAAGGCTTTAAAAAAAGGCAGAGGAAGGCCGTGAAAATCTACCGCCCAAAAATTCAAAGCCATAAACACACAAAGGATGACAAGCGCCTACGAACTAAGGGCGATGACCTCAAGTATGTACCTAACGATTTCAAGAAAGTCGCTGGTGGTCTTGAGCAGCAGTTTGTTGAATATATGCTCAAACAAATGAATAAATCCATCGGGAAAACTTCATCTGAAGGCTCTGCAATGGACTATTACAAAGACCTACAAAATACAGAGCAGGCGAAGACCCTTACCCAAGTTAATAATGGAGTTGGAATTCAAGAGCTTATTTTAAACCAGATCTATCCGAAGAAATTTAGAAATGCACAAGCGATGGCGGCCTTTACCAAAGACCAAGAAAGCCGCATGATAAAAAGAAGTGATATAAAAATGGAAGGACCTGTAGCTCCAGTAAATCCCATAAAGAAAACGCAGAACATAGAAATGCATTCTGGCCCGGAGGCTAATCATGAATAAAGTAGATCCCAAGGTAGGACGTTCCGGCTTTTTTCCTCGTAGCAGGACAAAGACTGATGCTCCTGCAGCAAACCCACTGAAGCATAAACTTGTACAAAGAAATGCTCTTGCAAGAAAGAATGAGATTGACTCACAAACCGCAGTCCACGCTAAAGTTGAAATTCCCTCAACTGTTAAGGACTATGCCAGAATAAAGAAAGCGGTTGATATGTCCCCTGACATCGATAATTCAGCAAAGATTGCTCGGTTAAAGCAGCAAATAGGTGCGGGATCTTACAATGTTAATTATGAGAAGCTAGCTGACAAAATTTTAGAATCTGAATTTTAGGATAACTCTATGAAAGAAAGTAAGAATCTCTATACATACTATTTCCAGATCACTGATATCTGGAAACGCTTCTGTGAAGAGCACTCGGATTTACTCGATAAAACATTTCAAGAATACTCTCTACTCTTAGAAAGTGACCTCGATGCACTTGAACCTCTCTTGCAAGAGAAGGCCAAAATTGTTCAGCGTATTTCTTTCTTAGAAAAAGCAAGACAGAGATCCATAGTAGAAATCAATGCATTTTTAAAAGAGCGAAAGTTAAAAACCATCGACTCTGTTTCAGAACTTATCCAAGTTATGAAGGAATTCGAAGAGCATAATGGAGAAAAACATCTCTTTAGGTTTAATCAGTTACTAATAGATATTATTGAAAAAATTCAAGAACAGAATAAGAAGAACCAGCTCTTTCTCAACAGGTCTATAAATAACCTGCGAGAAATTAGAGAAGATGCCCTTGGGGTAAAAAATTATAATACATATAATAAAAAGGGTCTCTCAAGTAGTGTTAACCGCTAAGAGAGTCCGGAGATAAAGAAGTGGTTGATATACTCGGAATTGGAAATTCAGGTCTCGTTGCAGCGAAGAAATCTCTAGAGACGACCGGGCATAATATTACCAACGTCAACACCAAAGGCTACTCTAGACAAAGAGTACATCAAACAACCAGTAACCCCATCAATTCTTCGGGGATAATCCAGGGGACAGGTGTTCGAGTACGAGGCGTAAACAGAAACCATAATCCTTTTATTGAAAAACGGCTTCAAAAGTCTCTATCAGAAGAGAGCTTCAGTACTGATAGATATAAAGAGCTCTCTCAAATTGAAAATATTTTCAATGAGATTGATAATGGCGGTCTCAATAATGTTATGAACAAATTCTACAACGCCTTTAGAGAGCTTTCTGCTCAGCCTGACAATGAGACGATGAGATCAGTTGTAAGGGACACGGCGAACTTAGTTGCTAAAGACTTTAATCGAATTCGTGACTCCCTTGATGGTATTTCACGGGGTATTGACCAAAAGATTGGTGGCGAAATTAGTGATATAAATGCGGTCAGCGCGAATATCACCAAACTCAATATCCGAATTGCAAACCTCGAAGCAAGTGGTGATCAATCGGGAGACTTAAGAGATCAGCGTGACCTGGCCGTTAATCAGTTAGCAAAGAGTTTCCAAGTTCATACTTATAGGGATGAAAAGAACAACTTTATTGTAAGTGCAAAGGGCGTAGGTACTATTATTGCTGGTAATCAATACCAAGAACTTGCGGCTGCAGGTGCTTCACTTTCTCAATCCTCAAGTGGAATGGATGGGTCTATAGAAGTCTTCTTCAAAGAAAGACCTTCACACAAGATAACACCTAAGTTTAAAAGTGGACGCCTGGCATCTCTCATAAAAGTACGAAATGGTGATATCAGACAACTGCAAAGTAAAGCTGATGAACTCGCATTTGACTTTGGTAACTCAGTGAATGCTATTCATTCAAGAGGCTATGTCAGCCGCTACTTAAAGCCTGGTCCAGATGGTGAAGTTCCTAACTATGATCCCAAAGGTAAAACTATAGGTGTTAACTTCTTTGAAATGGCGAAGACTAGGGAAGGCGCTTCAAGAAATTTAAAATTAAGCGCAGAAGTTAAGAAGGACATCAGTAATATCGTAACAGCTCTCAGCCCAAATAGTCCCGGTGACAATAGAATCTCCCTTGCTATATCCAAACTCCAGCATGAGAAATTTATGGCGGGAGGAACGGCCACTATCGAAGAAGAGTTCTTAAAAACTGTCGGTAACGTTGGTGTAAAGGTCGGTAAGGCTCAGCTTGATTCTGAGCAAATGATGGGAATGAGAGTACAAGTAGAAACAGTAAAAGAGAGAATTAGTGGCGTTTCATTGGATGAAGAAACAGCAAATATGGTTCGGTTTCAACATGCTTATGATGCTGCTGCAAAAGTAATGGCAACAGCAAACGAAATGTTTGAAACAGTGTTAAGTATCAAAAGGTAGAAATGTCTAGAGTCTCAGAAAATAGCTCCTCACATGCCCTAAAGTATGCTTTGGGTAGAAGCAAATCTAAACTAGAGAACCTTCAGCTAAAAGGGTCTACTTTAAAGGCAATCACAAGACCCAGTGATAACCCTATCAGTAATATTGAAGCACTTGCTCTAGAATCACGGATTACGGACAATAACCAGTATATTAGAAATGCCGAGTACGCAGAGATGCAGCTTATCTCAACAGAGAAATCCATTGAACAAGTCGTTGATATCTTAAATAAAGCAAAAGAGATTGCAATTGCCCAATCAAGTGATTTCTATGATGCTAATATTCGGGGCAATGTTTCTAATGAAATAAAACAATTACGAAACCAGGCACTCTCAATTGCAAATAGAAGAGTTGGCAACAAGTACCTCTTTGGTGGTTATAAAACTCTAACAAAGCCATTTACTAAAGAAGGTAACTTTCAAGGTGATACCGGTAAAATCACATTAGAAATTAGTAAAGACTTCTTTGTTCCCATAAATCTAAATGGGCAGGAAGTATTCTACGCTGATGACGATTCTGAAGATACCCAGCCTGACCCCTTTAAGGAAATAAGCCCTAGAGACGCGCTGCCTGAAGATCTTAGAAAGTCCAGAAACGAGCAAGAAGGTACCCCCGCCCCAGCCGGTGCTCAAAGGGACCTCGCCTCTGTTAACGTCAAGGACAGTAAGTATAAGAGCCGCTCAAATATATTCTCTTTGCTAGATGGTTTATCCTCGTCACTAGAGAATAACGACTCAACCTATACTCAGAGCTTACTTGAAAAATTTGATGAGTCTGTAAATCGTCTTATTACTATGCGCACAAAAATTGGCTCGATAATGGGGAGTGTTGACTCATCAAAAATTGGAAATGAAGACTCTACCATTGAAGCGTCCACTCGAAAGAGTAGCTTAGTTGATGCAGACATTACTGAACTCTTCAGTGATATTCAAAAGCAGCAAAATCTTTTAAAAACCACTTATAAGGCCAGCCAGGGCATGATGAACCAACGATTGCTAGACTTTTTAAGGTAAATTTTACAGCGACCCTTCCCTTAACTCACCTCTCGAGTGTACTAAAGACCAACTTATTTAATTTCTTGCCTTTACATTTGGCAGATAATATATGAAGGTTTCGAACCGGAACAGGAAGGTTCAGGAATCCTACTGGGGTAACACATATGTTAGTTTTGACACGGAAGCTCGGCGAAAGTATCGCAATTGACGATCACATTAAGATTGTTGTGGTCCAAATAAAAGGCAAACAAGTTCGACTTGGGATAAAAGCTCCTAAGGAGACTAAAATCCACCGAGAAGAAGTTTATCAGGCCATTCAAGATCAGAATACAGAAGCCTCACAGAGTGATTTAGGAAGCTTATCTGAGCTGTCTGCCGAGCTTAACAAGAAGTAAATTCCCACTTGCTTTCTCGATTATTTGACTGCTAGAATCAATATCTAAGGTCATCAGGACCTGATTTTGGAGGCAGTTTAGTGAAAATCAACACAACAAGATTTGGTGAATTGGAAGTCGACAAAGAAGACGTTATCGTTTTCAAAGAAGGTCTCCTCGGCTTTGAAGGTTTAAAGAAATTTTTCATAGTTGACCCAGGCGATCAGACACTCATACTTTGGTTCCAATCTGCTGAAGATCCATCAACTGCTTTTCCAATTATAGAACCTAAAATTTTCAAACCAGAATATATTGTAAAGCTCCTCCCTGCTGAACTTGCTTCACTAGAGCTAGAGTCAATAAACGATGCCAGTGTTTATACAATTCTCACAATCCCTAAAACAGTTACTGATATGTCAGCGAATTTAAAAGCTCCAATCGTAATTAATAATAAGACAAAGATTGCAAGGCAGATAGTTCTTCAAGATAGTAAATTAGAAGTGCGTTGTAAGATGTATAAAGAATTGAAGATGTACATTGTAAACTATGCCTCTGACGACTCCACGAGAACTACTGCTAGCGTAACAAGCGTAAGCAACTCCACTCCTGAAGTCACTACTCCTCCTAACCAACCAGGTTCAACTCAACCAGAAAAAGATCACTAGAGAGCTGTTACTGACTTGCCTAAAGTCTTAAGTCAATGTTGTTTCAGTTGCAGTTCGGGACAGGTTTAAATACATAAGGGCCTCTTCATTACGAGGGTCTTTTGTAAGGGCCTTTTCCCATTCAGATTGCGCTTCAAGAATTTTTCCAGATCCGTAGAATAGTACCCCAAGAGCAATTCTTGCAGGTAAGTAATTTGGATTCTCAAGTTTCAATGCCTTTAATTCATCAAAGGCCTTATTAATGAAATTCTTCTTCGCATAAGTTTTAGCTATTTTTATTCTGACTTCAAGATCAGAGGGAGTCAGATGCCTCACCTTATTATACTCAAATAAAGCTTCATCAAGCCGATTATAAGTGAAGTACATTTCAGCCAGTTCAAAGTGTTTATCAGCAAACTTCTTATTTATATGGCCATCTTCCATAAACTCTTCGTTAGAAGTTGTTTTCACACGTTCATTGGCCATATCAAATATTTTCTTAGCTTCGTCATACTGACCAATATCATTGTAGAGGACAGAGAGACTAATTGCTGCATCAGTATGTGTTGGATCAAGGGAGAGGCATTTATTGAAGCCCTTTATGGCCCTCCCTATCTCGCCTCTAATATGAAAAATATTGGCCAAGATAAAGAAAGACTTTGAGAGCAGCTCTTTATCATCCATCTCTGTTTCTATGATCTCATTTAATAGCGCTACAGCTGGCTTATAATTTGAGTTATCAAATAAGTCCTTAGCTTTACGATAATCGTCATTTCTCTTTAAAGACTTCACTATTGCTCCTTATTCTTTTTCAATACATTCTGCCATTGCTGAGTCAAAATCTTCTTTAAAGCCAGGGCCTAGCATTTTCAAATAAGCAGGTTGGTTCTTTTGACAGTAAGCTGCATCACCAAGTTCAGCTGATGCTTCAATACTTCTGATTATAGCATGGGCCCTAAGTTTGGGCTCTTCGAACTCCTTCATTATATTCTCATAACGAAATCGAGCTGCATCATAGACCCCCGTTTTATAATAGAAGTCTGCAATATACTTTTCTTTATCTCTTATCATTTTCTCGCAAGCCGCAATTCTCTCGTCTGCTTTCTTTGCATATTCACTGGAACCATACACACTCTTAAGCTCATTAAAGTATTTAATGGCCTGAAATGCTGATCCTAGATCGCGATCATGGGTATCAGGAACCTGCTTGAAGAATGACTCCCCAATTCTCCATACAACATAGTCGATCTTATTATGGCGGGGATGAAAGTCCTTAAAAACAATATAAGCTGCTGCGGCCTCAGTATAGTTTTCCTGCTTAAAGAGTACATCTGCACCCAATAACTCGGCGTATGTTGCATAGTAGCTGTAGGGATACTTACTTCTAATTCTATTGAGCTTCTCTGTAGCTAAAATATATCGACCAGAGTTAACTAACTTCTGTGCTTCTTGGTAAAGGACCTCTGCCTCTGTTCCGCCCTTAGGTCTTGAGACAGCACAGCTGATAAAGAAAAGAGAAGTTAAAATAAGTATGAAAGTGCTATTGCGCATGATATTTAACCTTGGATAGTCTTCTAGCACTTGAGGTTATCAATTTCTAACAAACATCGTCAAAAACTGTTCATGCTCTTTCATAGATTTCTTTATATATTTCTTGAATGATTAGCTTCACCGCAGCAGCAGACGGTATGGAGATTATCATTCCTACAATCCCAAGCCACTGGCTACCTAGAATAACCGAAACAACGACAGTTAAAGGATGAAGATCTACTATTTTTGAAACTAGTATTGGAAAGACAAGGGCCATATCAATTGTATTGGCCACAACAAATAGAGTGATAATACCTCCAAGAGTTGTTCCTGAGCCATACTCTGCCAGTGCGAAGAGAAGAGCAGGAACAAAACCTATTATAGGGCCCACATACGGAATAATATTTGATAAGGCGGCCAGGAGGCCAAAGAGAAGGGCAAAGCGAACATCCATTATCAATAACCCAGAAGTTATTATTATTCCTACAATGGAAGCTTCGACAAACTTTGCAAAGATATAATCACCAAGCTTTCGATTAAACTGATGAGACAGGTAATAAACTCTTTCGAATATACTATTGGGAGTTAGTCGCAGAAGAGCTGCTTTAAATTTTCTTCCATCTTTCAGGAGAAAGAAAATAATAAGAGGAATAAGAAATACCCATTCGATTAAAGACGCTAGCATCTTTGGTATGCCTAAAAGAACTTTAGTGGAAGATTTCCTTGTGTAGTCCATAGCTTGAAGGAAATACTTATCCCCGACTTCAAAACCAGTTCGACTCTTCACCTCTACCTTTATATCCGCATACCTCTTAGTCACATAATTCTCAACCTTAGGGAGATAGTATTGAATATTATCTATTTCTGCTGAAATGGTAGGGACGACCTTAACGAAGGGATAGGTTGAAAAGAAGATCAAAGAAGAGAAGACCAGCCAAATGGCACCGAAGCGCTTAACTCCTAGTTTTTCAAGAGTTGGCACTGCAGGATATACAATGAGGTACACGACATAACCAAGTAGCAAGGGAACTGAAACTCTCGGCATCGCAATCAATAAGCCAAATATAATTAAAATGGATCCAAAGAAAAAACAAAGGCGTACCTTTTCGGCTTTAGATATTAGCCTATTTCTTTGCATCTTTTCCTCTTCCGTGGGAGTTCACTTTATACTTTAGTTCTTGTACTTCTCTCGTTAGAGAGAAAAGTCTATTGGCCACAATCAGGCTTACTGACTGCAAAACCTTAGCTGCAATAAGCGGATAAGTATTAATCAGCTCATCCACGTCGGGCTTAAAAAGTCCCAATAATTCACAACCCCTTCGAGAAATAGCAGATGCGTTCCTTTCACTATTTTCTTGAAGAAGGGCAAGCTCACCGAAGTAGTCATACTTCTCTAAAGTTAAAATATGATCAGCTTCAACCTTTTCATTACTACTTCTTCCCTCAATATGAGCACCGACGACAATATCCGTATAACCAGAATATATAATATAAAAACCTACACCACTCTCGGATTGTGAAAAGATTGTCTCCCCTGCCCCAAATTTACGCAGATGCATAAATTTGGATAGTATTCTTAACTCATTCTCACTAAAGTTTTTAAAGACATCTATCTTTCTCAGAAAACGAGGAATTGAATCTGACTTCTTTCCCACTATCGGATTCGATTGCCAGAAATATTTGAGAACTGATATTTCTAACTTCTTAGGAAGCTCTTGCGAATTAGCAATTTTATCATTGATTTCGTTTTCGTAACTCATAAATTTCCTAATAGAAGCCAAGTGCCGATTTTTCGATCCATCCTGAAAAACTACTTGGAGAAGTTATATAATACCATTTATCACGATACTTGCTTACAATGATTCTACTTCCCTCATGAATTTCACCAAAGTCTTGAAAGATCTTGGAGGGGCCCTCATGAACCCTCTTCGTTTTAATAACAACGGCAAAGCGATAAGACTTCTCAAGAGCTAATCTCATGGCCAGAGGTGAAAGTGAAAGCACCACGAGAAAAGCGATCAAGCCCTTATTGGTCAGCTTCTTAAAGCGCACGGCCAATACGAGAATAGATAGGCTTACCAGCAAAGTGAAAGTGAGAAAGAGCAGAGGTATATCCATATAGTGGCCAATCATTTTCTCTGATAAGACTTTACTCTTAGTGGGGTCAAGAACCTCCCTTTGGGAGTTAATAAACTTCAGATTATTCCATAGCATGGGATAGGTGAAATCTTGTTTCTTCGCCTTTTCCATATGATATCGCGCTGGTCCAAGCTCACCTTTCTTCAAATAAAGAGAGCCTAAATTATAATGAAAAAGACCAGCATCAAGCTTTTCTTTTAAGGACAAAGTATTTTCTATTGCCTTATCAAAATCTCCATCAATGTATAACTGCTGGGATGTTTTTAAGACATTCATCGTGCTAGTATCGGACATGCTAGTATTATTAATCCGTGTGAAGAAGAGTTCAAGTAAGTAAATTAGGTATTGAGAAATGAATCACATAGAAGACCAAATAAATCAACTATTCAGCACTATCACAATGACGTCTCGTGAGCTTCAAATAGCAAGCTATGCAGGTGAGGTATTCTGCCTTGGGACTGGTCCCCTACGCAAGAAAGCTGACGAGAGTGCAGTAATGGCGGTTCTAAACGAGCAAGAAAATATACTAGGCCTAGGACATCCCCTTACCACTAAATGTCTTTTGCTAAGCGCGCTAGATGGAGGGGGCTGCGCAATTCAAGAAGAAGTCGATCATTTCACTAACGAGTTGCAAGAATACCTCTCTAATTTCCACTCCTCTAAAATCAAATGTAGATTAGGAGTTGCTCATGGAAGAAAAACTCATGACGCTGGACGAAGCGTTGAATTCTTTACAAGAAAAGACCTAGAGCTCCTCAGTTCTGGCACAGCACTTTATTCTTTAAACTTCCTCTCTTGTCCTGTGACTATTTGGTCAAGTGAAGAAGTAATCCATTCTGACCAACCCTCTGTCTCAAAGGCTGACTTACGTCATGCTGTGAGCATGCTTCGTCTCTTGAAGCATGGAGATCTTTACGGACACAACGGAGTAGTCTTTAAAAAGGAAAAGCTTCTTAAAAATTTCTTTGCAGAAATTGACTCCGAAGCAATTGTGAAAGGCTTAATAGTAAGAACTTCCTGTGCTAATAAGAGCAAACTCATTATAACTGGAGATAGCAATACACTCTACTTCCCCTTTCTCTTTGATGAAGAAACTTTAGATAACATAGGGAACCTTTTTGAAAAATGACCAATTCGTAATCCGAAGTGCACACCATACTGATCTAGATGACCTCTTTGCTCTGAGCGAGCTTATGAACTTCATCAATCTTCCTCAAGACAAGAAGAAGTTATTAGAAAAGCTTGAGCATTCCAAGCAAAGCTTTTCAAACCCTACCGCTTCACCCCTGACTAACGAGTTCATATTTGTCCTTGAAAATACATCATCTAGAGAAGTTATTGGCGCTTCAATAATTCACGGTAAGCATGGAACTGAGGAGGTTCCTCACTTCTACTTAACAGTGGGAAAAGAGAATAAGTACAGCTCCTCCCTTAATACAGGCTTCATTCATGGAACTTTAAAGTTTGGCTACACAACCGATGGTCATACCGAAATAGGAGGCCTAGTTCTTCACCCAGATTATAGGGGCTCTCAATTAAAGCTAGGAAAAGCGCTTTCATTTTCTAGATTCCTTTTTATAGGACTTAATAAGAATCTTTTCACAGAATCCATCCATGTTGAATTAATGCCACCATTTGATGACAATGGGAATTCTCCCCTTTGGGAGGCCATTGGCCGCCGCTTTCTCAATATGGACTATACAGATGCGGATAAACTCTCTCGTCAAAATAAGGAATTTATTTTTTCACTCTTTCCTAGTGAAGTCATTTACGAAGCTCTTCTTCCTATTGAAGCACGAGATGCTATAGGCAAAGTTAATAGGGCCACTGAACCTGTTAAGCATATGCTCACAAAAGCAGGCTTTGAATACACTCATGAAGTTGACCCCTTTGATGGTGGTCCCCACTATAGAGGCAGAGTCGCAGATATAGTGCCTATTAAGGAAATTGAGCTTTACCATATTTCTAAATCTAAGGGTGAGACTGAAGACCCTTCTAACAAGCCTTTCCTCTCAAAGCATGAGCACCCAGACTATCCCTTTTACTCTCAGTTAAGTCTTGCTACCCTAGAGAGCAAGAACAAAGTTAAAATAGCAACACAACTTGATCACAATTTTATAGATTCAAAGAGCAATGGCTTTTTCTATTAAGGAATTAATATGAAGTATCAAATCAAAGGCAACTATTTCAATGGTAGATATAACCCTTCTTCTCAAAAGGGTCCCCAGGGTGTTGAACACTTTTTAAAAAGAGAGTCCCCTGCAGATACTAATTGTCTCTTATGGGAAATGGCACTGGACTACAATCAAGTGGAGGAACTCATTCACAGTAGCGTTGAAGGCTTTAAGTTTTGGAGAAAAGTTTCCATCGATGAGAGAATTAAGTTTCTCAAAAGATATCAAGAGCAAGTCATTGTTAAAAAAGAACTCATTGCAGAAGCCATTTCATTGGAAATGGGAAAACCTCTTTGGGAAGCAACTGGTGAGGTTAACTCTGTTATAGGAAAAGTCGATATTACTATTAATGACTCTCTTCCTAGAGTAAGTGATAAAACGATTGATGAGATTATGCCCAACACAAAGGGAACGGTTTACTATAGACCACTAGGCCCTTGTCTTATTATTGGGCCCTTCAATTTCCCATGCCACCTTGCCAATACTCAAATCCTAAGCGCTTTAATTACTGGAAACTCTGTCGTTTTCAAACCTTCTGAGAAGACGGCCTATAGCGCCCAACTTCTCATTGACTGCTTTCACGAAGCTGGCTTTCCAAAGGGCGTTATTTCTCTTGCCCAAGGTGATGGAGAAATTGCGAGAAGACTCGTAAATGACAAGAGAATGAAGGGGATTTTCTTTACTGGAAGTAAAGAGATTGGCCTGCAAATTTTAAATAGCACCAGCAGTGACCTATCTAAAATGGTTGCCCTTGAATTGGGAGGAAAGAATCCTGGAATTGTCCACCAAGACGCTAATCCTCAACTAGCTCTTGAGGAGATTTTAAAGGCTTCCTATATGACTTCAGGTCAGAGGTGTACCTCCACCAGTATTGTGGCCATTCATGAAACTTTAATAGATGAGTTTGTAGAAAAGTTTCATACTCTCAGTAAGAAAATCATTGTCGATCACCCTATAGATTTTGAACATGAACCTTTTATGGGGCCTCTTGTAGACCAGCGAGCTCTTGATAGTTACCTGCTCTTTATGGGCATGGCCAAGAGGGAAGGAATTGAAGAGATCATGAGAGGCAAGCATCTTACAAATAAGAAAACCCAAGGCCACTATGTAAGCCCCTCTATTCACCGGGCAAAAGCGTGGGATGATAAATCGCACTTTCTTTCAAGTGAGATCTTTGGGCCAAACTGTACTTTCATTCCCTACAAGGAAATTGAAGAAGCTATTCATATTGCTAATGCTACTGAGTATGGACTCGCTGCAGGTGTATTTACTAATGATCACTCTATATTTGAAAAGTGTATTGAGGAGATTGATGCTGGCCTCATAAACCTTAATCGTTCAACTTGCGGTGCCAGTCCTAAGTTACCCTTCGGTGGTCTTAAAAATAGTGGTAACTATAGACCAGCAGCTGTAGCAATGATTGATAGCTGTGTTCTCCAAAAAGCCAGTTTGCAGGTTTCTGAAGATAAGCCAATGGGGATAGATGCTATTAAGGGACTACAGTCTAGCTAGTGGTTTGAACACTAGTGTTTCGACCACTTAATTTTTTCACTACAGATTGAGATTTATTTTTGTGCCAGTTTAGCTTTTGAGTAGAGAAGGCGTGCTGTTCAGCACGTCGACGATCGAAAAAGTTAAAATGGCCAAAAAGAAACTCAAGATGGTGAAAAAATTAAGTGGTTGGAACACTAAGCTTGCTTCTTATTAATTAAGACTCCAAGCTTACTTGAGGAATTAAACTCTTCTTTGGACCTCTTTTGTTGTTCAATATCAACATTGGAGGTGTCTTTATAAAGAGTCATAACTTCTGCGCTCTTTATTTTAGAATAAGACTTATGAAGCTTTTTCTTCTGCTCCAAGATAAGTGTACTTGTTTGTTTCTTTCCAGATGCTGACCTTCTAACAGGGAAGCGTTTCTGCCCTAGAATTTTCTTATCGAGTTCAGCAAAAACTTTTGAGTACTCGATAAGAAGCTCAGATACTCTCGGTCCTACCTGGAAAACAAGAACTGCTTCTTCAGCACTCACTTCTTCAGTGTCCTCGAATGGAAGTATTTTTGCGTCTGCATCTCCTTTCTCATCCTCGTTCTGCTCTCTTTCAATTACTTCTTCAAAGTTAAGGCCATCCATATCCGCCTTTACCAGTAAGGACAGACTAACCTTCTTCACTCCTGAGAACGAAGTCGTTAATTGAGAGATCTCTTCTGGAGTAAGTATGCGGAAGAGTTGCTGAATGATATGACCTTTAAATTCCATAGCTACCTATCGGTTGTCCTGCCTTATTACTTGAGTTATTTAATCAGATACCGTGATTTCAGACAGTTAAATCCATTTACGAGGATCTTCTTAAGGTTAAAGAGTATAAAAGCAAAAGCCGTTAACCTGTCGCTAAGCTTAATCAAGCCTTGAATAAGGATAGTGAGGGTCAGTGAGTCCTCACCTTTTCCAATATTTCCGTCTAGACATCAGAGCAGAACTACATTATAAAAGTAAGCTCATAAAGATGAATTGGGGCGTGGCGCAGCGGTAGCGCAGCGGACTGTTAATCCGTTGGTCGCGAGTTCGAATCTCGCCGCCCCAGCCATTTTTATGCTTCCCCCAATATTTTAAATAACTTCGAACAAACTTCAAAGTTAACTACTACTAACCTTATTATTCTTAGGCTTTTATGAAAATTTCTAAAAATCTTCTTCTTAACTCACCTCTTACAAAGGGAATGGAAAAACACTTAAAAGAATCCTACGAACAATTCCTTAGTGAGCTGAGAGAGGATGTTTCCGATGGTGAAACAAGTGAATACTTAAGCCAAGACTTTCAAGAAGAGTTTACTCGCCTAATACAAAGCAGTGATCTTAACTCATATGACCCAAAGAAGTATTATTGGCTCAACCTCATCGACTCACTAGTTGAAACAGTTGGTGTATTAGAGGAGGAAGAAATTGGACCCGAACTTGTTATTAGCTTCTTTGAAAATACTGAGTACCTAGGCTTCATCCTTAAAGAATTAGAAGAGCACACAGATCCGAGAGAAGCACTTACTGATGTTCTAGAAATTCAAGAATTACAAATAATAAGCTTCTTCATGCTTCATATAGCGAGTGGCAAATGGGAGCCTAATGGCCCTGTTGCTTATCGCCAAGTTCCTGAGTTTGGTGAAGGTAAGGGACTATTCTTAGGTAAGGAAAATTCTCACTTTCCTCTCACAGAGAATTTATTCGATGAAATTCTACCTATCGCAGGCTTTAATCCCGCTCATGGTGAACTGATGATTGATGAGGAAGATGAAATACTCGCCATCACGGCCCAACACAAGCTCACTCAGGCCAATACCAATCATCCGCCAGAACTCATTAGAGTTGAACAAGATGAAGAAGTATTTAACAGGCAGAAGGAGCGTATTGCTAAAGCAATAGATCAAATCTCTCTTTTATCTACGCCGTTAAAAGAAACTCTTTTCCGCTACTCAAGCTTCATCGTCCCTATTTCCACAGAGGAAGTTGTCAGTTACTCCATGCCAGTTCTTCCCCACTACTCTTGCATTAATCTCTATAATCGCGATGATGTGGATCTTATGGATGACCTCATTCATGAGAATGGACACCATTTTTTAAATGCACTCCTTGAGGGGGAAGAAGAACTTATCTTTGAAGACGATGATAAAATATTCTTTAGTCCTTGGAGAAGATCTTTACGTCCGATACGCGGACTCTATCATGGATTCTTAACTTTCTACTGGGCCTACCGTCTTTTCAAAGAGGTTTACACCACTCCAGCTGCTCTAGAAACCTTCACACAAGCTGAAAAAGACAAGATCTCCTTTCGCTTCATAGAAGAAGCAACTCTATTAAAGGCATGCTCTGAACCTCTAGAAGAAGCATACAAATTGAAGAAAATTTCAAAGCTTGGTTACCAACTTACGCAACTCGTTTTCGATGAAATCAATGCCGATAAAGAAGTGGAAGCCCATTGCCTCGAGGGCCTTAATGAAGTTAATGCCAAGAAGCTTTCACAATTAATTGATGATCTTAAAGAAAAGGCTGAACTAAAGCTTAGTAAGTAGATTTTGCATTTCATTAGCTGGCATTAAATCACCTAGCCCAGAAGCAATGCCAATTCCATTTTCGAAAGTATCCTTGGCCTCTTTCTTCATGCCTTGGTCTATATAACATTTTCCAAGAAGCAAGTAGGCAACTGAATATTTAGAATTCACCTCTAAAACTTTTTTCAAAAGGGGTATCGCTTCATTCGCCTTCCCCCTTAAAAGAAGAATATCGGCCATTCCATAATTTGCGAGTTCATCGTCAGGATCTATTTCTAAAACCTGTTTGAACATATCCAATCTTCTGCTAATTTCAGCTTTATTCTCTTCTTCCCGTTTTTCAGCTTCTCTCTTATCTTCAGCAATTTTACCAAAGCTAGCAAAGGATTTGAGAGTGGCCTGAGACTTTTCTTCTTCTGCTTCTTCTATTTTGCCAAGTCGCATATAAAAGAGACTCTTATTAGTATGGGCCATAACAGAACTAGAGTTAGACTCCAGTACCTTATCCATCAACTCAATACCTTCTTCAAATTTCTCCATTCTTCCAAAAATCACGCCCATGGACTCAAGAGAGTCTTCATGGCCAGGCGCTACCTTTAATACTCTTTTAAAAGATTCTATTGCTTCTTCATTTCCTACTTTTTGAAAAGTTTCTACCGCTTTTTCATACAGGTATTGAAGATAGCTCTCTTCTTCAAAGGCACCGCCTAGGGGTAGGTAATTTACTTTCGCTTTAAGATTTATAGTATCGACTTGTATCTCAAAGCTCTTTTGATCAATTCTGTAATTTCTTAAGAGGGACGCTATGATAAATGGCTTTTCTGCACTTTCAAATGTCTCAAGAATATGCCCGGCCTGTTTCTCACCTATTTGAATTTTATGGCCTACTTTTAACTTCTCATTCTTTTCAATTTCTAAGGCCACCGGTAAGTAAGCACCACCTCTTCTTGTCTCAATTTTTGAAACTGTTTCTTGGCCCAGAAAGCAGCCCTTACTTAAAGATACTCCTGATAAGTTGACAACTGTATCTGTAACCAGTTGATCAATTTTAGCTGTTAAACCTAGTACAGGAACAGCTCTGGATAAGCAGAGTTTATCAAATTCACCATCTGATAGCTCACTATTCTTATCTAAAGAGAGCTCTCCTATGGACAAATACGCAGGAAGAAAGCCAAAGCTACCCTTGAAGTAAGACAAGTCACTGGCATAATCTTCTTGTGGCTTCATATTGGCCGTGAAGAGAATCGAACCCTTATCTCTAGATTCAGCAATCTCCACTTCTTCCATAATTATATATTTTTCGAGGTCTTCTTTTAGAGAACTGCTAATCTCATCTGGAACGATAAGATAATCACAATCACTGGCCTTTAAATGATAGAAGAACGCTTTTAGCTTCCCGCCCCTATCGAGGCGAGAATTTAGAATAAAAGCATTAATTTCTAATTTTGAATTATCGTTTGTTGTTTGTCCTGACAGGAATCGCTCTCTATCACTTCCTGTAACAATGAGAATACTATAGCTATTCAGGCAATAATGCTTGCCCTCCAGCTTATCCATTAATTCATTTACAAGCATTAAACTGAGAAGGATTCGCCGCAACCACAAGTGTTAGCAGCATTAGGGTTCACAAAAATGAAACCCTTTCCGTTAAGACCATCTTTGAAATCCAGAATAACGCCTTTAAGATATATAGATGATTTTAGATCAATAAAAACTGAGACTTCATCAAAGGTCAGAACATTATCTTTTTCTTTCTTTTTATCAAAGTCTATTTTGTAAGAAAGCCCAGAACAACCACCCCCAATAACTCCAAGTCTTAATCCATATTCAGGCCCTTTATCTTCCTGTTTAAAGATATTCTTCACTTGCGCTATTGCTTTATCAGTTAACTGGATAAGTTCAGTATTTTCATTCATATCAAACACTCTCTTTTTAAAATAAGCCTAATTTTACCTTATTTACTCTTTTTAGTCACTATGCATAAATTATTTCTAAGCGTAGTCTAACTTTGAGGTAACCACGGGGTCTCAACAACACCCTTTCTAACATTAATATAACGGGAAAGCACAAAGAAGTAGTCACTTAACCTATTGATAAATGGCACCGCTAACTCGGGAATAACTTCTTTTTGCTCATTCTTTATATGGATCATCTTCCGTTCTATTTTACGACAAACAGTTCTGCATAAGTGGAAATGAGCCGCTGCTCTATCTCCACCAGGAAGAATAAAGTTCGTAAGTTTTGGGCATTCACTATCAAAACGGTCAATCTCACTTTCCATAGAACTTAAGAGCTCAGCTTTGAGTACCGGTAGCTTAAAGACCTCTCTTTTCTCTGCCTCACAGGCAAGGTTACTTCCTAAGTCAAAGAGACTTGATTGGATGCTTTTTAGAAAAGTCATTTCTTGTAAAAAATCATTCTCATTCATAAAGCATAGGGCGACACCTATCCATGAATTTAGCTCATCAACTTCTCCATAGAGATCAATTCTAGAATCGGATTTACTAACTCTACTGCCACCGACAAGTCCAGTTTCCCCCTTGTCGCCAGTCTTAGTATATATTTTGGACTTTTCCACAATTACATATTCCTTCTATAACGTCCGCCAACTTCAAAGAGCAGATTCGTTATTTCACCTAAAGAGCAGTAGTTCACAGTTTTGAGGAGCTCTTCAAAGACATTCTTATTTTCCAATACGGCCTGCTTTAAACTGGCAAGGGACTCTTCAGAATGAGCTTTATTACTTTCTTGAAAGCTCATAAGACGATCAATTTGTTTTTGCTTTTCTTCATCACTACAGCGAGAAATATCAATCTCTTGGGCCAACTGTTCTTCAATATTTGGAGCAAGATAGGTATTCACCCCAATAATCGGCATCTCACCAGAATCTTTAAGCGTTTCATAGTGAAGTGATTCCTCTTGAATTTTACTTCTCTGATACATGGATTCCATGGCACCAAGTACTCCACCTTTATCAGAGATGCGCTCAAATTCAGAGATGATGGCCTCTTCAACAATTTCTGAGAGCTCTTCAATTAAATAAGATCCCTGCATTGGATTATCAGTTTTATTCAATCCAAACTCTCTATTGATAATCATTTGAATGGCCATTGCTCTTCTTACACTTTCCTCAGTTGGCGTCGTGATGGCCTCATCGTATGCGTTTGTGTGCAAGCTATTACAGTTGTCACTTAAGGCGATGTAGGCCTGAAGTGTAGTCCTGATATCGTTGAAATCAATTTCTTGAGCATGAAGACTTCTTCCTGAAGTTTGAATATGATACTTGAATTTTTGAGATTTTTCGTTGGCACCATACTTATCTCTCATGGTTACGGCCCAAATTTTTCGAGCAATTCTACCAATAACAGCATATTCAGGATCTAGTCCGTTACTAAAGAAGAAACTAAGATTAGAAGCAAACTCATCTATCTTCATTCCTCTACTTAGGTAGTACTCAACAAAAGTAAAACCATTCGCTAGAGTGAAGGCCACTTGGGTAATAGGGTTAGCGCCGGCTTCAGCGATATGATAACCAGAGATGGAAACTGAGTAGTAATTCTTAATCGCATTCTTACAGAAATATTCTTGAATATCTCCCATCAACTTCAAACTAAATTCTAAACTAAAGATACAAGTATTTTGGGCCTGGTCTTCCTTAAGAATATCCGCTTGGACAGTGCCGCGAACCTGCTGCATAACTTCGATTCTCTTGGCCTCATTCCAAAAATCATCGCCACTTAATTTCTGCTTAATGGCAGTATTCATAAACATGGCCAAAATAATGGGAGCTGGGCCATTGATGGTCATGGAAACTGAAGTCTTAGTATCTGTTAAATCAAAGCCATCATAGAGCGCAGACATATCTGAAAGAGTTGCAATCGATACACCGGCCTCACCGATTTTTCCGAAAATATCGGGTCTCTTGTCGGGGTCTTGTCCGTAGAGAGTGACTGAATCAAAGGCGGTAGAGAGGCGCTTGGCCGGATCATCCTTAGAAAGATAGTGAAATCTCTCATTCGTTCGGCTTGGACCGCCTTCACCAGCAAACATTCTCTTAGGGTCTTCATCAGCTCTTTTAAAAGGAAAAATTCCTGCGCCAAAGGGGAATAAGCCTGGAGCATTACAAGAGCGCTGAAACTTTACAAGGTCGCTTCCTGAAGTAAAGTTCGGAAGTCCTACTTTAGAAATTTCATTGCCAGAAAGAGAAGAAAATTTACTGGCCACTTTTATTTCCTTACCTCTAACAGTATATGAAGCTTGGCCATCACTATAGTCTACTCTCATTCTCTTTAGTTCATCTAGATTTTCTAAAACGCTGGGCTCGATTGAGCCGTGCACCTCTTTTAATTTCTGCGCTACTTCCTTACTCTCAGGTAAGAGCTCCACTGCTTTTTGCAAGGCCTCAAGATCGGCGACTTGCTCAGCAAGCTCCTGCGTTTTCTTATTATAATTTCTTGTCGCTGATGCGATCTCTCGTAAGTAGAGAGTTCTGTCGGGAGCAATAATCGCTCCTTTTACTTTTGGCAATTTCTCTTGGGGAATCCCTGCAAAGACATCCGTATTAAATTCTAAGGTCTTTGCAATTTCAGCAAAGAGCGCATTAACACCGCTATCATTGAACTTAGAGGCCATGGTTCCAAAGATAGGAAGTTCCTCATCACTAGGAGCTCCGGGATGGCCAACGAAGAGCTGCTTATTTCTTCTATACTGCTTTCTAATATCTCTAATAGCATCTTCAGAACGAGGTTTTTCAAACTTATTAAGAACGATAAAATCAGCTGAGTCTAGCATCTCAATTTTCTCTAGCTGAGTGGCCGCTCCATATTCAGGAGTCATGACATATAAGCACTTATCCGCAATCTTTGTTATCTCATCTGAAGCTTGGCCGATACCAGAAGTTTCAACCAAGATAAAAGAGAAGTCTTGGGACTTAAGAAAATTAATCACCTGATGAATCTGAGGACTAAGTTCAGTATTTGAATTTCTCGTGGCCAGCGACCGGATAAAGAATTGATCATAAGAGGCACTACCGAGACGAATCCTATCACCCAAGAGCGCTCCTTGAGTTTTCTTCTTCGTAGGATCAACTGAGATCAATGCGATTTTCTTATCTTTGTAGTAGCGATGAAAGCGCAGAAGAAGTTCGTCGATAAGCGAGGACTTTCCAGCTCCACCAGTACCTGTTATTCCAAGCACAGGAACATTACCACTTCCAATTTCGATCGGTGCCGATCCACTATTTTCTATGGAGCTTATAACCTTCCCAATTTCGCGAAAATTTAGGCCTTTCTTCCCTACCGAGGAAAAGTTAAAGTTTTCCGTTGTGTCAAAGGTGGCCCTCTCAATCATGTCATCAATAATGCCAAGGAGGCCTAACTTCATACCATCTTCTGGCGAGTAGATTTTACTAATGCCTCTTTTGTGAAGCTCTCTAATTTCAGAAGGAGTAATCACTCCCCCGCCGCCGCCGAATATTTTTACATCATTAGCACCCGCTTCATTTAAGAGCTCTCGAATATAAGTGAAATACTCAGTGTGCCCACCTTGATAAGAGGACAAGGCAACGGCATGAGCGTCTTCTTGCAAACAAGCATCAACCACTTCTTGGGCCGAGCGATTATGACCTAAGTGAATTACCTCAACCCCTTTTGATTGAAGTAAGCGGCGCATAATATTAATAGAAACGTCATGGCCATCAAAAAGACTAGCAGCAGTAACAAAACGGAGCTTTTTCATTAAGAATCCCTCTAAAAATGATATTTTCTACAGGCCAGAAGCCTTGAATTTAAACAGTAAGTCTGCATTTACAGCTCAGCTAATATAGCTTAAAAAAAAGTCCAAGCAAAATTGCTTTGTTAAGCCCTGTCTATAGGTTAAAATGGGCATGTAGTTTTCAATTCCAAGCGCGCTTTTTAAAAGGTTAAGTCAATGAGTGATCAAGAAGACAAGAGAGAAGTTCTGGTAGAAAACCCCTTTCATACAGCGCGTTTCAAGCCCGTTAGAAAAGGGAAGAAACCGCCTAAACTCATCGCTGTTGTCCATCAAAGTGGATGCACGGGCTGTGAAGTCTGCATTGCCGGCTGCCCTGTCGACTCGATTGAACTAGTGCCTGGCCCCGAAAGCGCAAACCCGGCCTTCAGACAAACCGTAGAAATTGATCTTGCTCGCTGCATTGGTTGCCAGAACTGTTCACAAGACTGCCCTTGGGAAACCATAACCATGTATCAGCACAACGACTCATTTGTTGCATGGGGACATGAAACCCTCAAATCCGAGCTCTATGTTTCTCAAGAAAGCTTAGATAAGGTTATGAGTGATGCAAATGTTGAACTTTCTCCAGAAGCAGAACAAAAAGAAGAAGCTTAAAATTCTCATTTAAGTACCTCCCTTCAGCCGGAAGTTACAGCGAAGGCCAAGCTCTTCTGGAGCCGACTTATGCAAGTTGCCCCAGAAACAACCTCGCTCTATATCTCTACTTCAGTATTTTCAAAGTTTTTTGCTTAAAAGAAATTATCAGAGAAATTAGAACCAATATAATACTAACCCACTGTGAAGTGGACAGCCCAAAGTGATGGCCACGTACTCCATCACCTCTTAAGAACTCCAAACAAAACCTTAAGCATGAATAGCCATACAAATAAGTGATACTTGCTCTGATATGTCCATCTCCTTTCTCTAAAACCTTTCGAAGCAGAAAATACAGAGCAAATAACCCCATGGCTTCATAGAGCTGTACTGGGTGACGAGGATGCCCTGTAATAGCGGCGACAAAGGGAAGATCGCACTGGTTACCATAGCAGCAACCAGCAAGGAAGCAGCCAATTCTCCCAACGGCATGACCTAGGCAGACGGCCGGAGTCAAAAGCCCTAAGGACTTCGCTGTAATAGATTTATCAAAATAGAGAAAGCCAAAAGATGTGACTAAGCAAAAGACAAGCCCTCCGTAGAAAACAAAGCCTCCGCCTAACCAAAAATTTATCTCTTTTGAATATTCAAGGCCTCTATTAGGAGCTGAGAAAATTAAGAAGAAGACTTTAGCTCCAATCCAGGCCATTAGGAAATTCAGAGCAAAGAAACGATTAAGCGATGCCACAGGAAGTTTATCTCTCTCCCAATAAGAACGAGCGACATTATACCCAACTCCCCAACCCATCCCCATCATTAGGGGATAGCTATAAACCGGAGATCCAAAAATTTTAAAAAGTATTGGCCTCATAACTCTGACTTCCTTTTCATAAAGAGTACAAGTCCAAGAAAAACTCCAATAAGAACTTCTATATCACCTAAGCTAAAATTAAACCAAGCTTCACCGCTTAATTTAAGTCCAAGATAATCT
>CALHBL010000139.1 GCA_937930825.1 uncultured Bacteriovoracaceae bacterium | reverse complement strand
GGAGTTATCTCTCGTTCAGGTACTCTGACTTATGAAGCGGTTTTTCAATTAACTCAAAGAGAAATCGGTCAATCAACTTGTGTTGGTATTGGTGGAGATCCTGTAAATGGAACAAACTTCATTGATATGCTTGAGCTCTTTGAAAAAGATCCAGATACAGAAGCCGTTATTATGATTGGTGAGATTGGTGGATCAGCTGAAACAGACGCTGGCCGCTGGATTAAGAAGAATATGACTAAGCCAGTTGTGAGCTTTATTGCTGGAGCTTCAGCGCCTCCCGGTAAGAGAATGGGTCACGCAGGGGCCATCATTTCTGGTGGTGACGATACTGCAGAAGCTAAGTTTAGAATTCTTGAAGAGTGCGGCGTAACGATTGCTCGCTCTCCTGCTGAACTAGGCGCAAAAATGGAAGAAGTACTAAAGAAATAAGAGAGCGGCGATATTCGTTCCAATTAAAGGAGTATAATAATGGAAAAAACATTTTCAATAATCAAACCAAATTCAGTTCTCGATAATAATATGGGTAATATCATTGCGCGTTTTGAAAAAGAGGGTTTAAGAATTGCAGCAGCAAAGCTGACAACTCTAAGTAAAGAAAAAGCTGAAGGCTTCTATATTGAGCACAAGGAAAGACCATTCTTTGGTGAGCTTGTCTCATTTATGACTTCTGCTCCTGTCCTTCTTCTTTGTTTAGAAGGTGAGAATGCAGTTGATAAGAATCGTGAGATCATGGGTGCTACTAACCCAGCTGATGCGGCAGAAGGCACAATCCGCAAGCTCTATGCTAAGTCTGTAGGTGAGAACTCAGTCCATGGGTCTGACTCTCAAGCAGCGGCCGAAAGAGAAATCAATTACTTCTTCGAAGCAAGTGAAGTAATGGAACGTTGGAACTAAGAAATACATCTTTTATAAAATAAAAAGGCCCACTATATTGGTGGGCTTTTTTTATATCTTTAAAATTAAAGTTTAGCCGTGAATAAACTTGTTAACAATACATTTGGCCTGGATATATTTTTGATATGTTTCAAATGTGCTTTTCTTGAATTCAAGAATATTCAAGGTTATTGGCAGTTCACCATCAGATAACGATTCGCACTTGAGTCTAAGAACGAGTTCCAGCTTTATTCTTTCCTTTTCATCGTACATAGAACGACCACCTTTACTGTAAAGTGGAATAAATAAACGGTACTGAACGATTTTCCGGTCAGCTGTTTCACCCTTAAAGTAACCATTAGTAAAAGTATAGGGCTTAGCACTTATAGAAACAGACTCTTTTACTTCAGCTTGTTCCAAGGCAAACTTAGTGAATTGGTCAAGTTGGGCAAATGAGCTAGTTGATAAGATTAATAAAGTTAGAACTGCGATAAGTTTCTTCATTTTATTCTCCATGTTGTTTTCTCTGTTGTAGAGCTCATGGAGATTTAATAGTCTTTAATTCCGCTTTATTTACATATCTGGGTTATGAACTGTAAAGAAATAATACAATCACACCATCATGAAGAAAGCAGATAACCCATTACCTCTTCTTACTAAAGAATTTTCTACGATAGCGGATTGAAATCATTCTAAAAAGACTTGTATTCCTATTTTGAATAATTTCTTTAGAGTTAGTGAAAGATCCTCCTGAGTAGCCCCTAGATGTGCCAGTATTATTGGCGACCTCTTCACCTAACTCTACTTCAGGGTTAGAGGCCAGCGAACGTAAATTCTTAGAAGAAGCTTTCTCATCTTCGTCGAAGAGAAAATCTAATTTTCCATTAACTTTACCTTTCTTAAAGGCAAGAGGTTTTTGAAAGGCCTTAGTTCCACCTTTTGTACTCCCTTCAACCTGAGCGCTCTTTTCTTCAGTATTTGCAGGAGAGCGGCCTATACTGGCGGTATCTGTGCTTTGAGGTAGGCTAAAGCTACTGGCAGCTAAACTTTGAGTTTGTGAGGGGTTGAGGTCTACTTTTGCTAAACCATTCTTCTCGGCAGTCTTATTAAACTTTTCAATAGTATTCAATCCCTCTTTGATCCTCTTGTTAGCAAGTTTTAAGTTTTCTTTTCTAAAGTCACGGAGTGTCTTTCGACCAGCTGAAAGTGAATTAAATGAACTTATTAAGTTACCAGCATTAGTCTTAGAGTTGAGGGATCTAATTGTTGCTTTTTGCGACTGAATAGCAGAATTATTGCCTCTAAGAGAAAAATCAAGTCCTACTTTTAAGCAAGATTTTGTTGCCGTACAGCCACATCCTAAATTGGTTTTTCCATTTGAACTAATGCAAGTTTCACCTAACTTATTAGATGATTCTGAATCTAAATCCTCTAAGCGATCTTCACTGATTTTTTGGGCAGCTAGGCCATTAGAAAATGAATCGCTTTGAATTGATTGAGTCATGGCCGCAATTGAAGGAGGAGTTGGCCCAGCGTATTGATCGACGCCACCACTTTTATGATGCCTATCAAATTCTTCCATCAGAGTCTGCAATTGAGTGGATTTTGACCTGTGATCTGCTGCTGCACTAGATGCTTGTCCCTTTAAGCTTGAAGCGGTTGCAAGCATGAGGCCTCCGGCCGCTAAGTTTGTTGATGCAGCTCCAGCATTACAGGGCATTGGAAAGGATGAGGCCAGGGCCAGCTCTGTTCCTGCAATTCCTGCTACTACTCCACCTACGCCCATAATGATCTTATAGTTACCGGCCTTTTCATCATAAGCAGCTGCCATCTCATCATAACCAAGCATGGCAAATTCAAAAGAGAGCCTTTGGTACTCATAAGTATTACGATCAAGGGTTGCTACCTTGGCCTGGTATTGAGACTGGAGCATTTCCATTCTTTGTTTAACTTGCTTTGAGTGGTCAACTTCATTATAGAGAGCGTAAATACTCCCTAGGGCCAAGATCCCTGTTGAAGCACAGACCTTTGAGCCGGTACCATTAAAGCTTAAGAGAGTGGAAATTAAGCTAGCTCCCGCTCCTATTCCGGCGGCCATAGCACTCTTCTTAGCATTTGATTCAAGCTTCTTTCCATCACTTGCAAGTTCACCTTCAAGGGTTGAGCCTGATGAGGCAACTTCTTGAAGATTTTCCATACAGGAAGCTTTTTCAGACTCACTTGTTTTCATATGGCAGTCCATATAAAAACCTTCCATTTCAGCTTCAGCTGTGGAGGATAGGCATGATTTGGTTTGGCAATTGAAAGTCTCTCCCGAAGGACACTCAGATTTCTTCTCGCAAACAGTAGTGCCTACTGTATACTCTGCTTCACCTTCACACTTCGTTTTGTCTCTACCTCTCATACCTTGGCATTTCTTTATTTCTGCGACGTAAGTATTAAGTTGCTTCATACAGTGACTTTTTTCTTCAGGACTATTCTTAACCTCACATTCCATTTTAGCTGAAGAATATCTATCGTAGTTTAAACGCATCTCCTTTCGACAAGAATCATTAGAGCAAGATGTATACTCACTTAAGAATTGATAAGCATTTTCCTTACAGCTTGAAACTGCTAGAGCATCAGCTTCCTTTTCACAGTCTCTAAGTGACCCTTGAAAGAGATTCTTGTCCACAAGAAGTTGAGCTCTACATTCTTCATCTTCACACTTTGAGTATTCTCCTACAAAGGCATCTAAGCTCTTGAGACAATTATTTCTATGCTCAATTTGCTCTTCTTTTTGGCAATTATTATACTCTGCCTGATAAGCTTTTCTATCTGCCTCAAGACTGTCTTCACATGCTTGCTCACCTTCACAGCTTTCATGACGAGTTAAATAGCTGTCTAAGTTGCCTAGACACTTTGCTTTCTCTGCTGCGGCCAGAGTATTACAGCGATTGAGTTCAGCATTATAAGAATCTTTATCAGCAAGTAATTGATCTTTACATGCTTGGTCTGGGCAAGCAGTAAATTTATCTGTAAAATTATCTAGTTTTTCTATACAGTTGGTCTTTGCTGTTCCTACTAGAGTATTACATCTATTTAATTCTGCAGTATATTGATCTTTATTA
>CALHBL010000138.1 GCA_937930825.1 uncultured Bacteriovoracaceae bacterium | reverse complement strand
GAGGAGTTTGATTGTGAAGGGCGTGGCCTCATTACTGAGTTTGAATCTTTTATCTTGATAAACTGCTACTTTCCTAATGGTAAGCGTGACCATAGCCGAGTGCCTTATAAGTTAGACTTCAGTCGAGAAGTTGCTAAACTTGCCCTCTCCTTAAAGAAGAAAAAGAAGAAAGAAGTCATTATAACAGGTGACTACAATACGGCCCATCATGAAATAGACCTGGCCAATCCTAAGACGAATAAGAAGAGCACAGGCTTTCTTCCCATCGAAAGAGAATGGATGGATGAATTCAAGGAGCAGGGATTTACGGACCTCTTTAGAGAGTTTACTCCCGAAGAGAATGGTCACTATACCTGGTGGACGTATAGGGGTGATTGTCGTGAGAGAAATATTGGATGGCGTATCGACTACTTCTGGGCAACTAATGAGTTCTTGGGAAGGGTAAAGTCTTGTGATCATTCTCCAGAGGTAATGGGTAGCGATCACTGCCCTATAAATACTACAATTAAGCTGCCTTAATGAGTCTTTCTAAGAGCATGCTTCTAAGTAGAGCTTAAACCATTCTTCTTCTTGGTACTTTTGTAAAACCGCTTCTTGCAATAGCTCAAGGACTTCATCTTCAAGGCCTAGACCTCCACATAGTGCCTCTTCAAATAAATTCATAATCAATGATGCACTAGAGTTTTCTATAAGTTTATTTATGAAAGCGCGGGCGGTTTTAATGTTTTGACCCATTAAATATTGGAGGAAGAATATTGCTTTATAGGTCTCTTGCGGAACTTCAACTTTTAAAATACTGAGACCATTTTCAAATTGATGCCACTGAGGAATTTCTCTATTATTAATAGTTCTAATACATAGAGTTACTGTAGGGGAGTCAAGATGAGTTACGCGGTGGCAGAAATCGTCTCCTTGAGTAATCATTTGGCAGTCTGAGGTCTTGAGAATCTCTCTCTTCACTACTTTAAAATGGTTAAAGCGAATATCACCGAGAAAGTCTCTTTGCTTATTTATCTCAAAAACTTCCTGTTGCGATTCTCCAAATAGAACTTTGAATGCTCCTTTAAAAGAGTGCGTGTGGATAGAAGTATCAGAATGAAGCCAGAAGTAGAGGTCAATAACAAAGGAGCCGTTATTAAAGAGGGTAACAGGTGGCTGACCGAAGTTATTATAGACATTCAATTGATCACAAAGCTTATTAGAGAGAATCCATTGGGAGAGATCTTTGTTAAAAGAGTTTAGGTCTTTATTGATATTGAAATTTCTTAATTTCTCTAAAGATGTAGACGCGAAGTCATCTCTCTGAGAATCAAGACCTTTTGCTAATTCAATAATATCTTTTATGGCCATTTTTTTCTCATTACCAGAGGTTAATCTTTAAGGCGTGTAAAATTATGGCCTGCTCGTTGAGAATCATTACTTATGTAGATGGAGTCATCTTCAATAGTGCAAGAGAGGTCCATTGATTTTTCAACAAGCTGTTCAAGGGAGTCACCTGCAAGTGGGCACAGGTGGAAGACTTCAACACGGTCATGGGGGATTTTACTCTTAATTTTATTAAACCAATTCATATAAGTATTTTCTTGGGTCGTAAAGATGGAGACCTTCTTTGCCTTTCCAGCTGCCTGCCTTATTCTCTTATCATCAGGCTGCCCTAGTTCAATCCAGTGAAGAATATTTCCACTTAAGTCTTTAAGCCACAGCTCTGGCTCATCTTGGGTGCTTAGACCTTTGGTAAAAGAGAGGTCTGGATCAGCACAGAGGCAGAAAATAATCAGCCTATTCATCATTCGGATTTCATTCTCAGAGGGGTGCTTGGCCATAGTGAGATTAAAATCATGGTAGAAGTGGGTATTGAAATTGGAAAGCGTAAGCTTAACTTTAAAGATAGAAGCACCTATGGCCATAGTTATTGTCCTGTATACCCATTGTAGATGGCGTACCAAATGAAGAGGGATAGTGCCAGAGCAATTAATTTCAAGGTAACTCTCTTCTTATTTATTTTCATAGTATTAATTTAACCTGTTAGTGTGAAGTCTTAACTGTTAAAAGCCTCATTTACGGATTCTCTTTTTAACATGACTTTCTTATAGCTTTCTATCAGAGCAAGATGTTTCTTTAGACCTTTGAAGTCGTCATCAGTTTTCGAAAGTCCAAAGAATTTGCTCTTTCCAGTAATGGAGTTCATGGCGTCATGATAAAGGGCTTCTCCATACATTTGAGTAAAAGAGTGCTCAAAGTGAGAGTGCTCTAGTTCTTCTAATTCAATATCAATCAAGGCGCTTAGAAGTTGGTAGAATTTCCTTCTTGCCGGAGTTGAGTCATTGAAATTTAAAAAGAGATCAACTTGATTCTTAGCACTAGGATAGTCTTTAATAGCGAGATAGATAAGCCCCTTAAATTCTCCAATTGTGAGTCTTGCCCAGGCGTCTGACTCGTCAAAAGTAACTCCTATAAACTCCGTGATAGACATATAATCATCAAGTTCGCATTCATCCAAGTCACTTAAGAGTTGTTCTAATTCCAAGTCACTTTGATCATGAACTTCTAAGATTCTCTTTCTCAAAGTAATGGGTTTGTTATTATTATCCCAAACAAGTTCTTCTATAGGATAAATTTCAGAAAATTGAGGGACAATTATTCGGCAGGCCGTTGCGCCTAAGTCTGTGTAGTCAGCTATATAGACTTCTTTGTTTATTTCTTTAAAAATACCCATGAGGTAGTTGAATTCCTCTTCTGTAGTACCGCTGAAATTCCAGTGCTTAAAATCATAATCAGACTTCGAGCTGAAGAACTTCCACGAAACGACACCTGTAGAATCAATGAAGTGATCGACTATATTATTATGCTCAGTGACTGCAAAGCTATTAAATGTGGGAAGGGCGGTGTCATTCATACCTTCAAAGCTTCTACCTTGGAGAAGCTCAGTGAGGGAGCGCTCTAGTGCTATTTCAAAACTTGGATGAGCACCAAATGAGGCAAAGACACCTCCATTATTAGGGTTCATCAAAGTCACACAAGCTACGGGATAAATGCCACCTAAAGAAGCATCTTTAACAATGATAGGAAATCCTCTGTCTCTAAGTGCTTTGATACCTTCTTGAATTGCTGGATATTGATCTAGAACTGCTTCAGGTACATCGGGAAGAGTGATTTCTTCACAAATGATTCTATTCTTAATCGCTCGTTCAAATATTTCAGAAAGGGCCTGTACTCTTGCTTCAGGGAGTGTATTACCAGCACTCATGCCATTACTAACAAAGAGGTTACTTATTAAATTAATAGGGATGAAAACTTCTTCACTATCCGACTGGCGAATATACCTCAGAGCACATATTCCACGGTTACTATTTCCAGAGTTCGTATCTATGAGGTTACTCGCCTTGAGTTTATCGTCTTGGTCTTGACCATAAATATTAAGAAGGTAGGGGTCCATTAGCCCTAGTGGAATTTCATCGTCGTCAGGAATAGGGAACCACTTCTCATCAGGATAGTGAACAAAGCTACTCTCAGCTATTGTCTTTCCTAGGTAGTAATCACTAAAGAAGTAATTCGTTGAGAGGCGCTCAAGGTACTCCCCAAGCGCTGAGCACAGAGCTGCATCCTTGGTAGCACCTTTGCCGTTTGTGTAGCACATAGGAGACTCTGCATCCCTTATATGGACTGACCAGACATGGGGAATCGGATTCCTCCAGGAAGCGATTTCGATAGTAATGCCTAAATGATTTAAGGTCGCGCGCATTGAGGAGATTGTCTCTTCGAGAGTGCAGTCCTTTCCTTTGATTTGGGTTCTAAAGTCACTGGGCTTATAGCTTCTATAATCGAGGGCATCTTTATTACTAGAGCTATTCCTCGCTTCAATTTTAAAAGAAGGGTTATTCTGAATGACCCTCTTAACTGTACACCTTTCCATAGATGCAATTATTCCGGCCTTATCTTTCTTGGAAAGGTTTGCAGGGAGGTCAATTTGCAGATGGAGGTCTTGCTGGTAGCGATTATCGGGGTCAACTGTATTTTGCTGAGTTATCCTAATATCATCAGTTGGGATATCTCTGGTTTTACAGTAGAGCTTAACAAAGTAAGCGGCGCACATGGCAGAGGAGGCCAGGAAGTAGTCAAAGGGCCCAGGTGCAGTGGCATCGCCTTTGTAGCGAACTGGCTGGTCACTTACTATGGTGTAGTCATCAAAGCTGGCTTCAATGCGGAGATTATCTAAAAAACGGACGTTTACTTGCATCCGGTGAAGCTACCGTTAAATATTTGAAAATAACAGGCTTGAGTAAGAATTATAACCAATTTATTTAATAGAGTAGTGAATGGCCTGCAAAGTGCAAATCTATAGTAGAGGTGTACTTTGTAGGCCGCTTAGTGAGGTAGAAACTATTAGTCTTCTATTTCAACAAGCTCATAGATTTGACAAGCGGTATATCTAGGTATTCCCCAACTAAAAAATGTGTCAGGTGTTGTTTTAATCGCTGTAGATATAAACTTTCTTTGGCTAAGCTCAGCCTTCATATCTTCAACTCTTAAACTAATTTCTTCACTATCTAGGTTTTCAGCCTCTAGAGATTCTTTAAAAGTCTTAAGTGCTAATGCTTTAGAGACTTCAATCTCTTCGACACAAATTGCGTCAGCTTTTGACTTAGAGAATACATTTCCAATTAAGACAGAATCGAAAGCAACTCTTTCAGTTTCTGCTTGGGCTTGAGGTGCAACGATTGTTGCAAGAAGGCTTAGGGCCAGTAATTGTTTCTTCATTTATCTCTCCTTAAATGAACTCTTTAGTGAGTTGGTCTTTAGATAAAGTTTTTAGAAATATAGCATAAATCTAAAATGAGGTTTAAGGATTTTTGATGAATTAAAAAAAATACAGGGTGATGTAAACAAACACAAGATATTGAGTCTCTATATCAAAAAAGTTGAAGTCATTGAAAGTCCATTGAGACATAGTTTGAGTTCAGGAAACCACATACTTGTAGTATCTTGAGCTTAAAATAGGCCATATTTCGATATCCATAGGCCCTTTTCTTAACTGTCTTAA
>CALHBL010000137.1 GCA_937930825.1 uncultured Bacteriovoracaceae bacterium | reverse complement strand
TTAAGACAGTTAAGAAAAGGGCCTATGGATATCGAAATATGGCCTATTTTAAGCTCAAGATACTACAAGTATGTGGTTTCCTGAACTCAAACTATGTCTCAATGGACTTTCAATGACTTCAACTTTTTTGATATAGAGACACTATAGTGAATACAGAGCTCCTCTAACAACTCAGCCTATTCCAATAAACCATTTTTGGCATAATCTGTGCATACTTCCTTACTATCAAAGGAGACGTATGAATATATTATGCCAACTTAAGGTAGCTCTAGCTCTATTATTATTGCCTATTTTTACAACACAGGCCTACATATTAGACATTGGAGACCTGTCCCCCGAGCAGTATATTGATGAAATCTATTTACCCGCACTGGAAGCTGAGCCTCTAGCTGGTAACGATATAGACTGCCTCTCTGAAATCCCTACGCTTCCTCTGACTCTCACTCCTACTCCAAGTCTACACTTTTCTCCAGAGCTCAATCGTTTCAATTACGTTAAGACTGCTTGGGACTCATATTACATCAAGCCAAAGGATCTCAAGAGTGTATGCAAGAGTATTTCTGAGTACGATAATCATATATTTGGAAGTCTAAATGAGTTTTGGCCAATCGCGGATCAATTTGGGGTAGAAGTTAGAATCGTTAAAGACTCAACTCAGCTAAATGGTGCCTATATAGCAAAGCCAATACTAAATAAGAAAATAGTCCCAAAGTTTAGTCTTTTTCATTATGAAGGCATGAATTACTCCATTAATGCCCCTATTTGGACTCATGAGTATGGCCATGCCGTTCTTGGAAAAATTCTTGACGAAAGTTTTTCCCCAACCTTTAGAAAATCATTTATTGAAAATATAAAGTACTCTTCAAGTGCTCATGAGATTTCAAAAGAACTAGAAAATCTATCAGTCCTTCAGGATAAGCTCTATGATGAAAGGGATGAGATTTATCATGACTTAAACCTTGCAAGTCAAAGTGAAAATAAAGACCTACATACAATACTCCAAAGTAAGTATGACGATAGTTTAAAGAGATTAGCTAAAGTGAATATTAACTTCTCAATAAAAGAGAGTCAGTTAAATAACCTAACTAAGAATATAGAAACTTATTTTCACTTCTTTTCAGCTCCCTATCATGAGTTCTTTGCTGATGTTTTTGCAGGTCTTTACTATGATAACATGAACTCTGTAGGCGATAATTTTGATCATCTAGATCCAAATTCTATCCATAAGAGCGACTATAGAAGATTTATCCCGTTAAAATTATTTACTAAAATAGACTCTTGGCAAAATTATCAGGCACACCACTTCTTTACTCCTACAAGACATCTTATGGGTACCCTTGATTTATCCGTTATAAATACAGAAGAAAAAAAGAAAACATTTCTCAAAGAACTTGCTGAATATATAGTAAGTGATATTCGCTATCTTACTGATGGCGCTAGCTCTCAAGACTTTATTTCTTATGAAGCCCTAATGACTAAAGTGAAACTTGCGCAAAGCTCTAAACTTGTAAGTCAAATTTTTAATCAATTAAAAGAAGAAGGGAAAATAGAGGCAGACTTCGATCTTGGTGACATCACCCTTTACTGTGACAATCAATTTCTTGAGTGTAAAGAGAATATTCTTTCGGAGCTTGATTTAGGAATCAAAGGAGTATTTAAACTTTCACCAAATATTAGTCGCTCTAATTTAAGATTATCTGAGGCGATAAGAGATATTTTAGAACGAATTTAATTTTAGGTGAATTTTTTATGCCGCGTACTAAGGGTACTAGGATACTTTTGGGACAACATGCACTCAACTCAACAAGTGGCCACGTTCCACCTCTATCCCGAATGGTACTAAGGCTCAAGTTACGCGCCGTTAGGTGTGCTGCCTGAATTCCTTTCCAGTTTCGGTATATAATGTGCCTATCAATCCCAATAGTTAAATACTAAGTCACCAACTCTTTTTGGGTTCCATTTTCTGACTTCCCTTTGTTCGAATTTACCAAGTTGTAGCAAGTCATCTACGGTTACCTCACGATTACATTCCAATGCGGTTAAAACGGAATATTGAAAATTACCAAATTGAACTTGAAGCTCTGGGCAATCAATAAAAACAAGCTCACGACTTTCGACTGGTCGCTGTACAAAGGCAATTACCTTGTAGATGGCGTTACATAAAATAGCTATATGTTCATAGTTTATCTTTATTTCGCATTGATGAAAGTTTGGAGTCACTCCCGATTCTAACATGTTGCCAATCTCAAGAGATTGTCCGAAACAATCTTTTTTAAAATTCTTAAATGAGGAAAAATTCTCATTTTCTTCAACCTCATTAATAAACCCAGTAACGCCTTTTGGTAAAACCAACTCATACCTCCCAGTGAATTTTTTTGTGCCACGTACTTTGGTTTCGTGGCCGCTAATTTTTTTTAAGTTAAGCTCGACTGAATTAATATTATCTAAACCCCAGTAAGCGCAAAAAAAATGCATCTGCGAAACAAGTGTACATGGCACTTTTTTTGCTTTGAGTCTCTGACCTAAAAGGTCATTTATTACATTCATTTTAAACTCTTCACTTACTTTCCTATAACCCACTTCTAATTCCAATCGCCCCCTGTAAAACCCTTAGCTCGCTGCGCTCGCCAAGGGTTTTACAGGTTTATATTAAATTGAGATCCCAGGTGGAAACTTTCCTAACATCGGGGGACCCCAGGGCTATTTTCTAGAGGAATCATGACACGGCAACAGGTAATTTTTATATACAATACTCAAGGTATTAGCTTTAAAAGCCTTTTTCAGGTAGAAGGAGTCTTTAAAAGGAAAGATACTGTGCAAAAAAAAACTCTTGAAAAAAATATCTCCTCTCTTGTAAGCTGCTTGCTACTAACGCAATCTTATGCACAAGCATATGAAATGCCAGGAGCTGAAATATCTGGTGGGTTAGCAGTCGCAGAGCTTAAGCATGGATTTAATCCCAAATTCGAAAATCTAAAAAAATTCCCCGTAAGACCTCAATTTAAGCAAATTGACGAATTACTTAAATGTGGTAACGGTGTTCCTTGTTATAAATTAAAAAAGGTATTAGCAGACCTGAAATCATCAGAGGTACCAATTTTTAAAGATATAGACCCAAATAATGAAAATGATCTAGAAGCTGCTGAGCTAACACTTAAGCTTATAAGAGCAGGTGATAATCAAGAAGATCAAGCTTCACTTTTTGCAAACAGTGCCAGACAAGAAGTAATGGACCTAAAAAATCGCGTAGTAGTTGACGGACGATTCATTAATGAGTGGATTAACGATCCACTTAGCGTTGCTGAATCTTCAGAATTCGAAGTCTCTTCGAATGCCATAAAACGAATCAGACTAATGAAATCTCTTGAGATTGATCCACTTATTGACCTAGAATCAATGGTTAAATCATCAAGGAGTCAGATAGCTTTATCTGCCAACTCGAAATACGAAGACTTAATAATCCATAACGACACACCCTCATACATATCACTCTCACCAACTGAAACCAACTCCAAATACGAAGACTTAATAATCTATAACGGTACATCTTCAGCCGGGTCACCTAAAATTCAAGACTATGCTACTGGGTTAAGCCAAGAGCAGTTAGACAAACTTGGTGAAGACCAAAACATAGTCGGTATTGCATTAACAGCAGTCGTAATAATTGGTGTTGCCGTTAGACTAGCTGACGAGGGCCCTCCTATGGATCATAAAATTATCGACATGAATGAAGCGAGTAAACTATAGGGTATTCCCATGAGCAATTTAACTAAAATCAACTTACATAAATTCAACTTGCGCTACTACACTAAGCCAATAAGAATGAGTGGAACTGACGGTAATACTTACAAAGTATTTTTATCTAACAACACTCCTCTTATAGTCTTAGCAATAGCTGCGGCTGTGATAGCCCTAATCTGTGTGGAGCTATGCTATCAAAGTGGGATCAATCAACTTTACCCCCTATTACTATTCGTTCCAGCCTACATCGGACAGTATTTTATTACTAAAAAGTATATCGTTATAGAAAAAGAAACTAATATTTCTCTATAGCAACATTTAGGTATTTACCATCCTCTTCATAAATCAATCTATGCTCTAAGAGAATATCTAAATTCTCGCAGACCTTCTTGATCGGTAATTCGCTAGAAAGATCATCAATAATTTGCTGACGTTTCTTTATACTAATATCGCATGCCTTAAGAATTTTATAACAGTCTTGAGAGAATCTTCGTGTAACTTTTTTCTCGTACCTCGAGTCAACCACTAAGAGATGGTCCTTCTTTAAGGTAAAAGTTAATTCGGCTTTATTACTGACTGACACCTTTTCCCAATACTTCACTTGTGTCTGCATAGAGTTAAAGAATGTTTGAAAAGAACTATCCAGACGATAATAAGTTTTAAAATAATAACAATACTTATCAAGTGAAATATTATGCTTGGATATATAAGCATTAGAAAATATTACATCATACAAATCACTATGCTCAAGAACAGCCTTACTCTCATAATCCTTGTAATTCATCTGCAGTGGAGAAAATCTCGTTATCAAAACCTGAAGAGTAGTTCCGGGTGAATCCAAGTGATATAAAAAGGGTATCGTATACAAATTCCTTAAAACCTCACTCTCACTTTCCGAAGGAAACCCATAAAGAATATTATAATTAATTTTAATCCCAAACAATTTCCCCAACTTCAAAGTCAATATATTTCTTATTCCAGAAACACCTTTTTTCATTTTCGCTAAACTTTCTGTTGAAAACGACTCTATACCAGGCTGAATAGCCTCAAAACCAGCATCCTTTAAAGACTTAAAGTTACTAAAGGTTAAATTAGCTTTAGTTTCGCACTCAAGTCTGTATTTCTTTAACTTTAAGGCTGGTAATAAATCAAAGAAGTACTTTCGAGGCAGAATATAATCATTGAATCTGAACTTGCTTATTCCATATTTAGAATTCAAATGATCTAACTGAATAATCACTTCCTTAAAGTCTTTAAACCTATAAGTTAAAGAATCCTTATCTACTTGACCGACCTTTGAGCATTGATTTTCATTCAAACTTCCACTCCCTACCGAATAGTTCTGTTGAGTTCATTTTTGTCTAATCCTAATTCAGAACTGAAGGATATAACAATGTCTGTAAGCAGCTTCAGAAGCGGGCTTACGGATATAGGAACTTTAATAACTATAGGTTGAAAGTATTAAATGTCTGTTGTTAAGGGGTTGAGTGCAGAGCGTTCCACCATTAAGGGAGTAGAACCGGATTTAATAATGTCTGTAAGCAGCTCCAGAAGAGGGCCTACGGATATAGAAGCTTTAAAAATTACCGATTGAAGGTGTTGTATGCCTGTAGTTGAAGGTTTGAGTGCGGTGCAGTCCACCATTAAGGGAGAAGAACCCAAAATGCCGCTTGGGCGTTTCTGCGCTTTAAGGCTGCGAGGTCATTCAAATTTTAGTTTGGTGTTTTTGTTGCTTCTGCTCAGGAGAATTTCATTCTCCTTCTGTCACATTCCACTTTGCATCAAAATGCTGCTTTGGCAGCTTTTTGCTGCAAGTGGTGGGCGTGGCAGGGATTGAACCTGCGACATCTGCCTTGTAAGGGCAGCGCTCTCCCACTGAGCTACACGCCCGAATTATAATTTTTCGGTAAGATGGAATTTAATGGGTTATGAGAATTTTGTCAATGGGTTTTCAGAAAAGATAAAAAAAAGGGGTCGTAAGACCCCTTCAATTAGGTATTGTTATCAAGATGGGGAAATAGGCTAATTAGCAACCTGAGACCCGGTCTCATCACTCTTAAGCACTTTCAGCCCAACAACTTGCATAAACTTCTCAGGTTGTGTCAATTCAAGTGCAACTTTTAATACTTCTTCTACTTTGGAACAAGCTATTACCTCGATCCCTGATTTTACTTCATCAGGTATATCAATCAAGTCCTTCTCATTCTTTGCTGGTATAATCACTTTTGTAATTCCGTGCTGTTTTGCAGCGAGAATTTTTTCTTTCAGTCCACCTATGGGGAGAACTCGTCCTCTAATGGTAACTTCACCAGTCATCGCAACTTTCTGATGAACAGGTATTCCCGTGATTGCACTGGTCAGTGCTGTCACCATCGTTACACCTGCTGAAGGCCCATCTTTTGGGGTAGCACCCTCTGGAACATGGATATGGATATCATTCTTGGCATACCATTCAGAATCAATTCCGATTCGGTCCCCAATTGAGCGAACATAACTAAGCGCCGCTTTCGCCGACTCTTGCATTACATCCCCTAGCTTTCCAGTGATCTGGATTTGCCCTTTTCCTGGAACTGTAACTACTTCAATGTGCAGAAGCTCTCCCCCAACACTTGTCCAAGCAAGGCCATTAACAAGGCCCACTGTTGGCTCTAGCTCCGTATCAGTATCCGAGAACCTTGAAGGCCCTAGAAACTTCGGCAGCTGCTTTGCTGTCACTTTAAACTTCTTTCCAACTGGGATTTCTTTTTCAACAATATCTGTAGCTATTTTTCTACAAACAGTATTGAGTAGGCGCTGATATCCCCTGACCCCAGCTTCTTTTGTATACCCACGGATAATATCCAAAGCAACTTTGTCACCCATACTGACTTCATATTCATCAAGTCCATTAGTTTTAATCGCTTTCTTAAGAAGATAATTCTTACCAATCTGTAACTTTTCTTGTGGTGTGTATCCAGAAAGGTGAATAATTTCCATTCTATCGCGAAGAGGACCAGGAACTTTAGAAAGATCATTTGCTGTCATAACAAACATCACTTTCGATAGGTCATATTCCACTTCAATATAATGGTCCCCAAAGTTTTTATTCTGCTCAGGATCAAGAACTTCAAGCATTGCTGAAGCCGGGTCCCCTCGCATATCGCTGGCCATTTTATCAATCTCATCAAGAAGAATAATTGGGTTAGAACTTCCTGCTTTCTTTAAGGCATTGATAATCTTACCAGGCATTGCTCCTACGTAAGTTCTTCTATGCCCTCTAACTTCAGACTCGTCTCTTACACCACCAAGAGAAATTCGTTGAAACTTTCTCCCCAGTGCATCTGCAAGACTCTTTGCAATTGAAGTCTTACCAACTCCAGGAGGCCCTGCCAAACAGAGAAGTGTTCCACTTCCCTCTTCTTTTAAAAGACTTCGAACCGCAAGATATTCTACGATTCTATCTTTTACATCCTTCATTCCATAGTGGTGCTCATCGAGGATTTCACGAGCATGCTTTACTGAGTTATTATCGTCTGTGTAGTCTTCCCATGGAAGATTCAGCATCCAGTCGACATAGTTTCTTACAACCGCCGCTTCTGCTGACATTGGAGACATAGATTTTAGCTTCTTTATTTCTTTTCTAACTTTTTCTTTTGCTTCTTTAGGCATTTGCTTGGCTTCATACTTCTCTTCCATCTCTTGGATTTCAGATTTTTCGTCTTTATGCCCTAGCTCTTTTTGAATTGCATTCATTTGCTCATTCAAATAATACTCTTTTTGTGACTTCTCCATTTGAGACTTCACTCGAGTACGAATTCTTCTCTCGACATTGATGATTTCGATTTCACCTTGCATCTTTTCAAGAAGGAGCCTAAGCCTCTTTTCAACATCAGTTGCTTCAAGAATTTCCTGCTTCTCAGGAATTTTCATAGAGAGGTGAGCAACTATAATGTCCGCAAGTCTTGATGGATCAGTTATGGAGGAGATACTCATCAATAGTTCAGGTGGAATTCTCTTATTTAGTTTTACGTACTGCTCGAAAATCGACTTGATGCTTCTCATCGTCGCTTCAAGATTAACCGCGCTATCTGTTCCAGATTCGCACTTATTGACAGTTGCCCAGTAGCCATCAGCAGTAGCTTCAAAATTATCGATTTGAGCTCTATACTTCCCTTCGATTAAGACCTTAACGGTATTATCAGGTAGTCGTAACATTTGGATAATATTTACAACAGTTCCAACGTTGTATATATCTCCTCTATCTGGATTGAGGACACTTGCATCTTTTTGAGTAACTAAGAAGAGCTCATTTCCATTCTTTGCAGCTTCTTCTAAGGCCGCAATAGATTTCTCTCTCCCAACAAATAATGGTACGACCATATGGGGAAAGATAATAACATCTCGTAATGGAAGTAATGGGAAACGAGAGTTAGGCTCATTTGATTTTTCGGACATAGCACCTCCTGTACTATTGGCATTATTCAAAACCTAGATCCTCCATGATTCTGGTGGCCTTGAAGTCTTAAGTTATTTTAACCCTATTTTGCTACCGAATTCAAAAAAAAAGTTAAGGTCATAATTTCCCTAGAAAAAAAATTCCTTTACAAGCAAACCGAGAGAAAAGGCTTCTAAGACCCTCAACTAATGTATCTCAGTTTTCAAGGGAAAAAAAAAGCTGCCAATGAGATGACAGCTTTTATAAGTTGAGAATTTTAATATTTTAGATCATGCAGATTCTATGGACTTTTTTGCCCCAAAAGAAGTTTCCTTCTCTTCTTTTGGCTTAATTCTCTCACCTTCAAGAAGTCTAGGATTCTCAATACCGAGGATAGAGTCTTTAGTAATGACCACTTTATTGATTTTATCATTAGAGGG
>CALHBL010000136.1 GCA_937930825.1 uncultured Bacteriovoracaceae bacterium | reverse complement strand
TGAAAATTATTTCTATAGCTTCTTCTTTAGGATGCATACCATCAGAGAAGTGACTTTCTTTTAAATTATAGGTGAAGGGATTGTAGGATCCCACAATCGAAATATTGTACTTTGAAGCTATCTTTCTAAAGGCATCCTCGCTGTTTATTATGATTTTAGTATTTTCTCTTTTAATTAATCTACGATATGCCTCAGGGTGATATGGGGGAAGGAAGAATGAAATGCTTACATGATTTTTTTTTAAAAATAGAATAAGCTTTTCAATAATCTTGATATTAGGAGTAAAGAGCTCTGCAAAATCTCTTAAGGAGTATACAATTTCATTTTGAGCAAATGATATCGCTGATTTTTTAACTGATTCAGCTGTTAGATCATGAACATCTTTCCCATGTAACCTCCTTCCATCGGAGAGTATAGCGGAGCTTTCTTTGATAGTTTGATCTTTAGTCGCAACTAGTTGATGATGATCTATCACTTTTCGTTTTAGTACTTTGGTAAAGTTATTTATATTCTTTTGAAAATATGTAAATGAGATAAGATTTAATTGCTTAGTAGAAGATATTTTATTCTTATGGGGAATATTGAGGACTTCAGTCATTCTAAAGTAGTCGCTTGCGATGGATTGCCATCTCGATTGATCATTGTTTTTATTCAGTACCCAAGGGTCTAAACCTAGCAGAAGGTGAGTGGGTAAGCGTCCAGCTTTGTAATAGTTGTATATAAGAGCAAGATAATCTTCGATACTGGCTCCTGAGACAGAGTGATTAAATACATTTCCGGGAAAAACATTATTACCAATTTGCATCGAACGCGAGCTGCCGATAATGACTAAATCTTTAGACTTCTTCTGAGGAAAATTAATTAATGTTTTTTGTAATATCCTTTCATCTAAATTTGTTATGCCATAAACATTTTTATTTGAATAAATAGATTTTGCTATAAAGTCATAGTAATCAGATTTGGAATAAATATTAGCAATGTCAACAAAGTAATTTACGGCTATTACAAGAAGAAGTAGTGGGCTAAAAATCATTAGCTTTAAGAGAATTTTTCTTAAATCCCTAAAATTGGAAATATATAAACTGGTTTTCACCATAAGCTCCTAAATAAATAATGGACAGTACTGCGCTATAGTAAAAAATCCACCTTGGATAGGTAGGCAGGTTTTTAACTGTCTCCCTTAGAGGCTTACTTCTCTGCAGTAAATGAACAATTAAGATAAACAGTAGGAGTAAACAAGAAATAACAAACTCTTTAGCTCCTAAGCCAAAGTTCATTCCTGGAATCGAGCCGCTAATAATCTTTCTTATGGTCTCTGCCCATCCAGTATGAAGGTTGGAGATAATATAGAGAGCCTCATGAACTGTTCGGGCCCTGAAGAAGATCCAAGAAAGACAAATTAGAATAAAGGTGGTAGAGATTTTACATAATTTTGTAATATTGGAAAGACGCTTTTTGTCTTCCGATTCAACGATAAACTGACTTTTAATATTACTTACCCATATAGAAGAAATCAGATAGGCACCATTCAATGCTCCCCAAATAATATAGGTCCAGTTTGCCCCATGCCATAGTCCACTAAGGGTAAAAGTGATAATGAGGTTTAAATAAAGCCTTTTTTTGGAGCATTTATTCCCACCTAAGGGGATGTATACATAATCTCTAAACCAGCTTGAAAGTGATATATGCCACCTTTTCCAAAACTCTGACACACTTTTAGAAAAGTAGGGTCGATTAAAATTATTCATTAATTTAAACCCTAGAGTTTCTGCGGCACCAATCGCAATATCTGAATAACCAGAAAAGTCTAAATAAATTTGGAAGGCAAAGAAAATAGTAGCGATAACAAGGCAAACTCCATTATACTCATTAGGCGATCCGTAAACATTATTTACTAGAATAGCTAGCCTATCAGCAATAACAACCTTTTTAAATAAGCCCCAAACTACTAACTTTAGTCCATCAGCTACCTGTTCATATTTTAATATTCGTTTTTTTTGAAACTGGGGTAAGAGATTTGTTGCTCTTTCTATTGGGCCAGCAACAAGTTGTGGAAAAAAAGACACAAAAGCTGCAAACGAAATAATTGCAGTTACTGGTTTTATCTTTTTCTTATATATATCAATAGTGTAACTCATTGTTTGAAATGTGTAGAAGCTGATTCCAATAGGTAAAATAATATTAAGTGAGCGAGTTTGCAATTTGATGCCTAGAAATGAAAAAGATGAGATGAGATTATCTATGAAAAAATTATAATATTTGAAAAAAGCAAGTAATCCTAGGTTGAAAAAAATACTTATCAATAAAAGTTTTTTTCTTTTCTTTTCATGACTTGCTTTTGCTATCTCGAGTCCTATAATAAAATCAACAAGAGTACTTGCCATAATTAGTGTTAAAAACCTCCAATCCCACCAGCCATAGAAAAGGTAGCTTGCAACTAATATGATTAAGTTTTGCTTTTTTAAATTTGTATAAAGCAGTGAGTAAATCACAAAAAATAATGGAAAGAATAGAGCAAACTCTAAAGAGTTAAATATCATAGTACTTCCTTCTTCTTTTTAATAACTATCAAAATACATTTTCTTAAAGATGACTTAGTGAAAAAAGAGACTCGATTAATTATTAAATTCCTCATTACCTATTATAACTGCTTTGGAGGTCAAAGAAGGCTCCTGCTTTCTCCATCAACTCTTTGTAGCTACCGGACTCTGCAATTTGGCCTTCTTGCATAAAGTAGATACTATCAGCATGTTTGATTGTTTCAATTTTGTGAGCTACCGCTATGATAGTGTAATTGTGAGCAATTTTTTCGATAGCACTTTGGAAGTCATACTCAGACTCTTTATCAAGGGAGCTGGTAGCTTCATCTAAGATTAAGATACTAGGCTTTCTAATTAAGGCTCTTGCAATGGCGAGTCTTTGATTCTGACCACCAGATAGATTAATACCACCCTCTCCAATTATGGTGTTTAAACCAAGTGGGAGTGAGGTAACAAATTTTTTCAATTGAGCTACTTCTAAGCAGTTAAGAATGTGTTTTTCATCCTTTAATTGAGTACCTATAGTTAGATTGTCTTGTATTGTACCAGTGAAAAAGTGACTATCTTGAGATACAAGTCCTATATGCTCCCTTAATGATTCAAGATCTAATAGCTCAGCATTTTGACCAGCGATAAGTAGTTCTCCGTAACTAGGTCTTAAAAGACCCATGATCATGTCTATTAAAGTAGTCTTACCGCTACCACTTTTACCAACAAAAGCAATAAATTGTTTATTTTGTATTTTGAAAGAGAGATTACGTAAGGATTTGAATTGTGTATTAGGATACTGATAAGAGATATTTTTAAATTCTATATTTCCATTAAACTCCTTTAACTTTGTGCCCTTTATTAAAGACTCCTTATTTTCTATTGTGTCTTGGAGAAGATTATCTAGTATAGAAATGGCCGGGTAATGAGCAGAGAAGCTATGGTATTGGCCTTGAAGTGTCGAAAATTTGGGAGCTAATCGCATAACGATATACATAAAAACTAGAAGTTTTGACACTTGAATACTAAGGTACTTTATAGCAACATAGAGGATAAGAACCATAGCAATACTAATAATACTTTGTAGTTCAAAACGCATCCTAGCTGAGCTTATTATGATTTCTTTTAGGGAGTGAGCAGTTTCACGGTTAGGCCCTGCTAGTCTACTTAAAACCTCTCCTTTTAGACTTGTTGCCTTTACTAGTTTAATGGCCCGTATATATTCAACTAATTTTAGATGATACTTAGAGTTCATATCAACACGACTCTTTCCTGTTTCTCGAACTTTTCTAATAAGCCTTCTGCCAAAAATAGCTGCAGAGAAAATTGTAATGCCAGCTATCAAAAAAAGTTTCCAAGATAATAGCATTGCAAAAGTCATATAAACCAGAAGGAGAAAAGCGTTTGCCAATAAATTTATTAAAGCCATTATCGCCTCGACGCCTCGTTCCGATTCTGTAATTATGGTATTACTTGACTGACCCGAAGATACCTTTGCAAGGTAGGGCCAATTAGAATTAAAGAGACTCTCTACTGCATCACCTCTCAACTTTTCTAGGAACTTTAGTTGAGCCATTGCGGCCACACATTGTTGATAATAAACCATTGCAAAAGAAAGCACCATTAAGAGTAAGGTTAGTGCTAAGAGCACCTCAAATGATGGATCTATACCAATTGATATTAGCGCAGGAACTAGTTTGTTAAAGGGTGAAGGTATAGTGGAAAGAGATTGAGTTGCGCTTGTAAGATAAGAAACAACTGGAACGAGAGTTGATATGCCAAAACCTTCCGCAAAACCTGAAAGAAGGATAAGAAGTATAATACTCTTATACCCTGGAACCCTTTTTATTAACGCTATTTTTTGCATTATCTACTCGCTTTCTTATTGATGTCTAGTTTCTCTTGTATAATTTGAAATGACTCTTTCCTATTGACTTTAGTGAAAAAGATGCTGTCAAAATCTCTTAGTTTATTTTTAAAGGAAAGTTCATCTTCTTTTAAGGCTTCAAAGATAGCTGAACCTATATCCTTATAGTCAGATACTATCCGAACTCGCTTCTCTAGATATTTGTAGTAGTCGGGATTCACTTGTACTCCCTTAGGCTTATAAAGTATTATTTTTTTCTGAGATCTAAGGGCCGCATTTAATACTTTGGTCGAAATCATATCTAAGACTATCACCTCATAATGATTGATTATCTTTTCGATCGTACCGCCGGCAAGAATTTTGTATTTAAATGAAGGGTGATTTATTTGAGATAGAAGGTAGTGTGACTCACTCCAGTCAGCCGGGTGGACCTTTATATGCATGGGTTTTCTTAGAAATTGAGAGGACTTTAAAGTACTCTTTATAAAAGAATACTTTTCAGAGTTGAGCGTGATTTTATGAATATCCTTTAAGGACCATGTTGCAGATGGACCCATTGAATATAGAACTCCTTGAGGAGATGAAGGATAGTACTTGTTTTCAAGAGGAAATATAGAGGTAGCTTGAATAGAGTCACTAGCTTTTAAATGATTGAGCTCTATTGGAGAATGGATGAATTGAATTCGGGGTATAAAACGGGATTTTTCAAAATATAAGTCAAGATAGCTTTCTTTAAGAAAAATATTCTCAATGCCTGAGTGCTTAAAGAAGGCAACATGGACTTTGTTGTCATTTGCAGCTTCAGCATATAGAGCCTCTTTTAAAGTAGAGGATCCTGAAGAATAGAGAAGTGCCCTAGGCTTTTCTTTAAAGATTTGATCATTTATATATTTTTTAGCGTTAGGAGCAGAGGAGACAATATTACTTTGATAGTCTTCAAAGAATGACATAAGCAACTTTTTACACTCAGGGAAATGTTTATCTAAGAAGTGGGGTACTAAACTGCTTTCGAAAGAGGCAACATTTTGTGTCTCTGGGGTAATGAAATGAGGTGCTTTAAAGTTTACATGTGACAATTCTTCCTCAAGAACCTTTACTTCATAGCCTTCTTGTATTTTCCATACTATATGATCTTTAGATTCAAGATTATTGCTGAAATGGTTGAAGGCTTTTTGACTTCGCGAAGAAAGGATTTTAGGAAGTCGAAAGATCAGGTTTAAAAGAGGTGAACCTAGTTTTTTTGTTCTTCGATACTGATCTTCTACAGAAAAGAAACTATATTTTATATTTTCTTTACTTAAAAAATAGTCGATCCATTGAACAACATGTTCTGTTCCTCCACCAAAGGATTCGAAACGAAGAGAATCCCAACTAACATTGATTTTGTGCACTTTCTTTTTGTTAAAAAAGGAATGAAGAGTTATTTCATCGAACTGAGAAAGAAATGAAAGAGATAGGTTTTTTATGTAAAAAAGGTCTTGTAGTCTATGGAAGAACCAAAATCCGTTAAGAGAGTAACGATTCCTTCCAAGGTTTAATTCTTCAGCGTTTTTATCGAGTAACTCAAGTAATTCTTTTAGATCAGAATTAAAAAGATCGATTTTGATATTATGGTCATTACGGGAGTAAAATTGTTCTATAGGTGAGACTGGTAAATTATTTTTTTCTAGCTCACGATACGCTAAAAGGGTAAGCGGTATGTAGGAGTCAAACTTACTTGTTAGATGCTGCTTAGAAAGAGGAGACGCAAGAATAAGTGCAGATCTATTTTTCAATTATTCCACCACTTATAAGAGCTCCTTTTAATTGCTCTTTAGGTAAGTTAAATAGTAGATCAATAGCCGCTAAATTAGGTAAAAATTCCTTGCCTCTTTGGGGGTAGGGTTGAGAATTATAATAGTGGAAACTTGGTATAATTTCTTTTTCTGAAAAAAGTTTTTTTTCTATATAGCTTTTGCCATTTGGGCCAAAAATAAATTGATCAGCGCTAAAATATTCGCATAGAGAAATAATGAGGTCCTGTTTCTTTCCTATGGTTTCTAATTCACTTTGTAGATAAATAGGAGTTTCAATCTCAAAAGCAGCTAAGAGATAATGAAGGATTTCTTGGTTAATTTCAACTAAGCTTTTCCACTCTCTTTCAAATACATTTTCAAAAAAAGCCCAATGATCTTTTAAAAAGGGTGATTTGATATAAGACTGGTAAATAGATTTAGATACTTTTTTACGCCAGTTAGAATTTGGAATTTGAATATCTTTAATAGTTGAGTCTGTATGCCCTTTAAGAGAAACGGGAATCGTTATCCACATCGGCCCATTGGGCCCCATTATTCTATTACGGTTAGTATATGAGTTTTTTTCAAATTGAACATTATCCAGAATTACAAATTTATCCGCAAGCATTATTCTATGGAGGTAGCCTAACCAAGGTATAAATGCTGGCTGGTGTGCTGAAAGAATCAATGCTATCTCCTAAATAATTGTTCGTAGTAAGCGAAAGCCCTCAGCATAATTCACTCCAACATTTAGCCCCCACCTTTGTGCAGTAATTGTTAGGCCCTTAGTAGATCTAGGATGAGGGTACTTTTTAATTTCTGTATCATACGCTTCTAAAGCTTTAATTTTAGAATCGAGGTTATCTTTATTTATCTCAATATATATGTTCGGAAGAAACGCTTGAGAGGCCAATGGCGCTTGCCACTCCGTTGAAGAGAGGGTTTCAAATGTAAGTATAGATCTTCTCTGTTCATGAGGTTGTGGCCTGTTTGCAGTTAATACTGCTTCGCAGGTGATGCGGTGGTCGATATTTAGGTCACTTCCGTGATGTGTAAAAATAATATCAGGTAGAATCTCTTCGCATTTTTTTTCTATAACTTTTACAATGTCTAAAAGAGTGACTGAGTCAAACCGATTATCTGGAAAGTTTAATGCTTCAGATGTTTTGTAACCTAAAATTACGGATGATTTTAAAGTATTTTGACGGTGATGGTTAAGCTGCTCAGTCCACGCCTCTCGGTTGTTAGATGGTCCTCTTGCTGTTAAGCCTTCCCCCAAAATTAGGCAATGTGCTTCGCATTTATGTTCTTTTACTAACTTATGAATAGTTCCGCCAACTCCAATGACTTCATCATCCGGATGGGCAGCAATGACTAGTATTTTCTTTTTTTCAATATTGAGCATATTTCCTTCTAATTCACATCTTGAAGAAGGCAGGGGGAATATGCCTGAATGTCTTTTATCAGTGGTTTATTTAAAAGGTCATCAATTTGTTTATGATCGATTCCTTGCCCTGGTCTTATAAAAGTAAGGTCCTCAAGCTGCACTAAGTGGCCTTTCAAGAGGTTTGATTTATAATGGTAGCTTCGTCTAAATTTTCTCTTACCCTCAGATTCTTGAGGGCTTCTTTGCCAATCTTTTTGAGTCAGGTTATAATCTATATCTCGTATCCAACTCACCATCTCAGTTAATTCTTTAGGCTCTAAGGAGAAGTGATGTTCTGCTAGTTCTGTATCATTTCTATCTAAAGTAATATGTTTTTCAATTACTTTAGCTCCTAGAGCAAGTGAGCAGAGGGTCAGTTCATGTCCAAGCGAGTGGTCTGAAAAACCAATTGTATGATCTGGAAATGCTTTTTTAAGGACTGAAATATTTGTTAATGCAGCATTCTTTGCTTGTAAAGGGTAGTCACTAATACAATGAAGGATATTAATATTACTTCGTTTAAATTTTTCTACCGCCGTTTGTATTTCGCTTAAAGCACCCATGCCGGTAGACATTGTTATAGGCTTTCTAGTTTTAGACATAGCTTCAATAAGGGGAATATTATTTAAGTCCATGGAGGCTAGCTTATATCCATCTATGCCTTTTAGTTCCTCAAGGATTCCAACAATTGCCGGAGAAACAGGTGTTGTTATAAATTTAAGACCTTTTGAATGAGAATAGTCAATGAGTTCTTGATGGTCTTCTAGTGGAAGGGCAATGGTATCTAAAAACTGAAACCAATACTCAAATTCTTTAACATTCCAGCCAGGATATTCGTTGGCCTTTACTTTTGGAGAAACAATATCAAGCCCTCTAAAGGATTGAATTTTAACTGCATCTACTTTTGCGGCCGCAGCAGCATCAACCATTTTAATAGCTTTCTCTAGTTTGCCGTTATGATTGTTTCCAATCTCTGCAATGATAAATGTTCTATCGTCACTCATACTTTACACCTGTTAACTGATGATTAATTTTTAAATGACTTGCTGGGTCATGTTTCTCGACTAAGATGCAACCATCTTGGCACTTAATGATTGGGCTATTTGCTATAAAACCTATCACAGTTCCATTCTTTTGAAGAGGTGAAAATGGGTGTTCGATTTTCGTTACCTTCTCAATGATAAATTTTTGATTACACACGTAGCTAAATGCACCAGGATAGGGTGGAGATAGAGCGCGTACCCAGTTGTAAATCCTGGAGCTACTCCACTCCCAATTAATTTCTCCATCCTCTGGTGTTCTGCGACCGTAAAAGGTGGCCTCTTTTTCAATTTGTTTGATCACTTTATAGCTTCCGGACTTAATTAGTTGAATGCTCTGTCTGACCATTGTGGTATATAGCGTCTTAAAAACTTCGATCATCTCATGTCCAGTGGCTGAGACTGGAATAGTGACTTCTTGCTGAAGAATAATGCCTCCGGTATCACAGCCAGCATCAATCTCATGAATAGTAATTCCAGTCTTTTCTTCACCATTAATAATGGCCCATATGAGAGGTGTTCGACCTCTGTACTTTGGTAGTAAGGATCCATGAACATTTAAAGCTATTATTTCACAAAAATTAAAAATATCATCTTCAATGATATATTTGTAGTTAATAGAAAATAGGATATCTGGTTTGGAGAGTTGATTTATGTTTAGAAAGTTCGCACCACTCCCTCTTCGAGGATTAGAACTGAAGAATGGGATTGCATTAGTCTTACAGTATTGAATGACTGAGAGTGATTTAGAGTCAGTGAAAACAAAGGTTATAGAATGATCTGAATTTAAGCTTTGAAGAGCTTCAAGGCCGAGCCCTCCGCAAACAAGTAAAGCGATCGATGGGTTCTTATTCACTCTTACTCCACTTTCTTCTGAGATTTTCGATTTCCTTCATAGATGTTAAGGTCGGAAAATGAGTCCTTTTACCATCTTTAGATGTGATGAAGGCTCCGCTAAGAGGAGAAACTTGTCCTCTTATAAGATTATAAATTTCAAGATCTGTCATAGTTTTGAAGTCTATTTGGGGAAAGTCCGCATTTAACTTTCCATTCTTGCTTGATAAGCTAGAATCCTGTTGGGTTCGTTCATTATTGCCGCATAAGATCCTGTCGATATTAGTTTTAATAAGTGACTCAGTAGTCTTAGAGATTTTTTCATCTAAGCTTACCCATGTATCATAGTAGTCAATACTTATCTCTTGTTGTGAAATAAGGTCCCCACAATCAAATTGATTATCCATGTAATGCATAGTCACGCCTGTTTGAGTTTCTCCTTTTATGATGACCCATTGAGTGGGGTGAGGCCCTCTATTCTTAGGTAGAAGGGAAGGGTGTATATTTATAGCATTTTGATTAACGAGCTCTAGAACATTTTCTTGGATTAAAAGTGAGTAAGAATTACAAATAAGAAGATCATAGTCATCTACTTTAAGAGCATCGAAAAATGTTGGATAATATTTACTCTTGTAGGGTGGTTGAATCAAGACCTTCTTATTAAGATCACGGCCGAGCATTTCTATCTTTTTGATGTATTGAGGCCTGATTGAAGAGCAAATAAGACAGCTCACCAATTGGTGAGGTATATACTTCAGCAAAAGGGATAATCCCCAAAAGTCACCAACTAAAATAAGAGAGGTGTACTTATATTTCATTTTGAGCCTGTAGAAATTTGTTAATCTCATTTATAATTCTAGTTTTAGACTCGCCATCAAAATAATATTCTTGGGCGCTTAATAAGTTAGAACTTTGAGCTCTAAGTTGAGCTATTGCGCAAGTTAAGAGCTTTGTACTGCCTAAGTTTTTCGGTTCAATGTAATGAGCTAGGCATAGTTCAACGAGTCCCTTCCTATATAGCTCTTGGTTATCAGAGGTTTGAGTTACAATGATAGGTAACCTTGTTTGACAAGCCTCCATTGCAATTGTGCTGGCAGGGAAAATACCAAATTCACTAGTTGACATAATTTTTGCTACAGACGCAGCAGGAATGTTGGATAAAATTTCAACCTCCTTTCTTTGCCTAGGGAGTAGTTGAGATTCTATCTCCTTGGCCTTTTCCTCTGACCCTGCTAATAAATAAATACTGAACTTTTCCTCTAAATTTAAAAGAGCTTTTAGAGTTGGAAGAGAAAGCCCCATTGGGTCGACTCCTCCATAGGAGAGCATGACTTGTCCTCTTTTATAACTGTAGTTATTCTTTGTATTGAAAACAGGGTTTACTAAAGAATATTGGGGACCAGTAAGTGAGTAATTACCCGTATACATATGACCTGAACAACCAGGGCTATGATTAAGAATAATATCTGGACTTTTAATACAGTTACTAAAGTCCTCTACTAGCATAGTGCCTATACCTATCTCTTTAAAGGAGTTGATGAGCTTGTCACTGAAGTCATAGCCGTCGAACACTATAAAGTTTAAATTTGGATTTTTCTCTTTTAACTCTAGGTGGTTCAGAGACTTTAGGCTGGTGTAAGAGATATTATTTTCTTGAAACTCCTTAATAAGTGAAGGTGGTGGGTTAAGTGATGCTAAGCTAGTAGCAAAATCGTTCTTTAAGAAATCATAGAGAGTCATCATTCTTCGTATGTGTCCAAACCCGACATGAGGTGCTGAGTCCGCTAAGAGAATAATCATGTCTTAATAAAGTGCTTCAATTCTAGTATGGCTAGGGTATAAAGTCTGGGTAGAAAAGTAAGCGGTACCCATACCTAGCTCATCCAATGGTGTTGCTATTACTAAGAGAAGCTGAAAATCAGCAGGGTGATTTGAAGTAGACTCTGCAGTTTTTTTCATAACATCCTTAGTAGAAAAGTATTATTTCAGAGGTTTTCTCAAATTGATGTGGCAATAAGCACCTAGAAGGTTACTGAATTTTTGAATAAAGCTTCTCGGAATAATATTCCAGCGAATTAGCCTGCTTTCGATTATTTCATCATTAAAGTAGGACTCTACCTCAAAGTTTTCGAATTGCTTTAGAATTGTCTTCATACTACCAATGTAAACGACTGGGCATTTTCCAGCCTTTTGCTCCATAGCTATTTTTATATATTCCTTCCAGGTATGCTTTAGAAAGTTACCCTTCAATAAGTACCATTTTAAAAACATATCTTTATAGTAAAAAAGGCCTTTGTGGTAAACCATAATTTTGGCAGACGCTCCTGGCTTTAGAACTCTGAATACCTCATCTATCGATTTTTGCATTTCAGGAATGTGGTGAAGAACGCCGTAGCTAAAAACAAGGTCAAATGAGTTGCTCTTAAAAGGGAGGGCCGTTGCGTCCCCCTGAACCAAACTAGCATTTAAATCGAATTGCTTGATTCTCTCCTTTACTAACTTCACGCCTTGAGAGGCGTAGTCTAAAGCTGTAACTTTGGCTCCATGATTAGCGAAATGAAGTGTTTCTTGGCCCCTGCCAGGGCCAATGTCTAGTACCATTTTATCTTTAAACTTTTCGAATTCACAAAAGCGAGCAAGTCTTGGGTATTGGCTGTATCGCACAGTGTCGCCCTCAAGGAACCAGTCTTTTTCTGGATACTTTGCACTAACTTTTCCGTGTTGGTAACCTCCATCTACAGTGCCAGGAATTCCTCCATCCCAATAATTAAAGCTGTTTTCTTCTTCTTTAGTTCGAAACTCCAAGAAACTGGGAACATCATAAATAGTGTTTATTTCTGTTGAGCACTCTAGGCATTTGTAGGTATTACTTCCAAACTCAAGTTCACTAAAACCACAGCTGTTACACCAAAGGTTAGGCTTGAGGCCTTTATCATTTCTTAATTTAAATTCTTCCATTATTAATTTATAGAGCTCATGACTTTATTAGTCAATTAGCGTTTTTAGTTCAAGGCTAATTTAACGATATTTAGAAACTCTTTGAATGAAAAAGGGTCAGTCAAATGCAAGTGATTAGTTTTTCGAAGGTTAGATGTATTTAGAAGATTAAGTTCTTCAATTTTTTCCCAAATGGGTATTGGGACATCGCTATAGCTTGGCTGCCAATTGAGTAATTGTCGACTTAGGCAATGTGTTTCGATACACGCCCATTTAGAGTAACTCATGACAGTGCTAGCAACTCCTAAGGTCTTGTCGGAAAGGGCTAAAGCCTGTTCAAGTCTCAGATTGTCAATATTAAACCAGCCACTAGGGGTGCCGGCTTTCTCAATAGGATGGAGCTTCAAGAATAAGTTGAAGTCTTTATTGAACTCATGAAATACTTCATCTATTAATATTGAACCATTCTTAGTTAGTGCTTGAGTTAGGCTTGGTCTTTCGCCATTTGGTAGTCTAAGAGGCTCAGAAAAAAAAACAAGATTGGGTAGATGAACCTTATAGTTAACAGGTAGGGAGAAAGACTCAAGAAGATCTTTTTTTCTTAACTTTATAGATTGAATTGAATTCATTGCCGGGTGACCAATTGTATGTAGTTTTCTTAGTGGTAGGCCCCGTTGTATAAGGTAATCGAGACAAAAAGAGCTAGGGACTAATACTAGGTTGGACAGTCTTCGAAGATCTCCATTTTCTTTCCAAAATCGATTGATGCCTCTCCACGAATCTAAAAAGCCAATAGCTGGTTTACCGGAGTATTTCTGAAGAAATTTTGATGTTAGATCAATATTGACGTCATCAAAGCCTGTGAAAACTAAGTCTGGAAAATCAAACTGGCTTTGTTTGAAGGAGCTGAGGAAATCGATTGCCTTGGAATGTAGTTCGAGTTTAACTAAGTGTCCTTCTTTTTGAAGCTCTTGAAGAATCGGCTCTATAAAAGTTGAAAAACCAGCTTCTGAAGAATGAACGAGTATTTTCATAACATCTCAGAAGAGGAGGCAATTTTTTTAATGGCGTTTACGAATAAGTCAATGTCTTCTTTCGAAAGCGGAGGGTGGCAAATTGGTGTTACAATCATTGTTTCTTTCCATAATTTTTCTACAACAGGGTTCTTACTAGGGTCATAAGAAGGGTGGTTCCCACACTTATTAGTATAGAGAGGAATGTGGTAAAGAGGACGAACATAGTTTGAAACTGGCATACCCTCGGCCTTCATTGCTTCTATAAAACGGTCTCTAGAGATATTAATTTTATCTGGATGAAAAATCATTGGATAAAGGTAATATACATGAGTACAGTCTTCTCTGATTTTAGGAGAGCTTAAGAAGTCAATCTCTTGAAGTTGGGTACTAAGATAGTCAGCAAGCTTTATTCGGTGGTCATTTAGTTCATGTAGTCTTTGAACTTGAGGTTTTGCAATTGCTGCTTGAACTTCAGTTAAACGGTAATTATAGCCTACAATATCTTCGTGACCTCTTAGTTCATCACCCCATTCTGGTAAGACAGTTTCCCCGTGGTTTCTTACCATTCTAAGTCTCTTTGCTAGGGTTTTGTCGTTTGTAATGACGACTCCACCTTCTCCACATTGCATCGTTTTATGTCTATTCAAGCTAAAGATGCCCATGTCACCAATTGTTCCAGTCCATGAGCCAGCGCACTTTGCTGCAGGAGCCTGAGCATTGTCTTCAACGAGGATGAGATTATTTTGATCAGCTACTTTTCTTAGCGAAGTAAGATCAGCGGGAAGTCCAAAGATATTAACGGCCATAATGGCCTTCGTCCGTGGTGTAATTGCCGCCATCACATGTTCAACTTGAAGGCAGAAAGTATCAGGCTCAATATCAACAAATACTGGAGTTCCACCGCACATGATTGCAGCAGTTGCAGAAGCTGACATTGAGTATGGAGAAACGATGACCTCGTCTCCTGGTCCTACACCTGCTGCTGCGAGTGCTGCATGCAGACCAGAAGTTGCTGAGTTAACGCTGATAGCATATTTGCAGTTAAATAATTTTTTAAACTCCTCTTCAAGTTCTAAAGTCCATTTCCCCCCAAGAAATTCAGGGCCTGGGTTTGCAACATAACCTGATAAGATTCCTGTTTTCATGACTTCAACAGCAGCATTGATCTCATTGTCAGTTATAGTATTGTAGCCTGGAAAGGGGGTTTCTTTTACAGGTGTTCCTCCAAGAATAGCGAGCTTATCTGTCATGGGTTTTCCTTTTTTTATTTAATTCCTTGGCCGTCATTGTATTCTTTGTGGCGCAATTTAGCACTTTTATTGACATTGCAAAGAGCTGGTAACTCTTCGAAAAGTTTAACAATACTATGGAAATTCGCACTTTCGCCCAATATCTTTAAAATAATTTTGATCAGTTGAAAGTCTTCAGGCTCATCACAAGTTATTCTAATATGTGACATAGGCTTGGGGGAGAGGTAATTTTCGACTTTAAACCTGTCTACACGATGTCTAATAAATTGGGTGACATGCTCAAGTTCAAAAGCTTCTTTTGCTTCCTCAAATGAAGCTCTTAGCGATTCAAAAGAAAAAACTTCCACGTCTAGGCCATGAGGAAAAGATTTAACAATATTATTTGCGCAGTAGTCAGATTTAGTTTTGAAGTAATGCTTGAGTGTTTGCTCTACTAAAAACGGATCAACCAAAGGGTTGTCAGAGGTTACTCTTACTATGTGGTCTGCTTGATATTGGTTAGCACAATAATAAAATCGAGAGAGAACATTTGTTAAATCTCCCCTGAAATAGCTTTTACCATTCTTTTTACACCAATCGATCAGGGGATCATCTTCTTTGTCTATTGTTGTGGCAATTACTACTTCATCAATTAAGTTAACTTGGTCTAGTCTATCTATTACGTGGGCGAGTACTGGTTTTGAAAGTAGTGGTTTGAGAACTTTCTCCGGAAGTCGAGTCGAGGAGAGTCTGGCCTGCACAATCGCTACTGTTTTTGCCATCTTTAAGCCCGTAGTCCAAATTTTTGAATAGATTTTTTTAAAGAATGAAGAATGAAGACTTCTCCTTTTAGGGAGGTTCCATAGCGAGATTCACCAACTCTTTTTCTTACCTGAATAGGAACTTGAGAGAACTTTAAATGAGCAGAAGCCATCTTAAAGGCAAGTTCCATTCCTACAAGCTTATCAGAGTCAAAAGGAAAGAAATTCGATGCTTTTTCTAATCGATAAAGCTTTAATCCACACAAAGGATCTTCTATGTTGAATCTTATTTTTCCAAAGAGAGCAAGAAGGTTTTCGCTATATCGGTTGCGATAGTTTCTTATCCCCACAACTATATCGCTACTTTCTTCATCGAGTTTCTTTATGAAAAGCGATAAGTCATCTGCTGCAAGCTGCCCATCAGCATCAAAGGTTGCTGCTAGTTCAAAACCCATTTCATGAGCAGCATGTACGCCGGTGCTAAGAGCAGCTTCATATCCTTTATTTTGAATATGATCGATGACATGGGCTTTTCTGTCTGTCGCAATTTCAACGGTACGGTCATTGGATCCATCCGATACAACTATTACTGCATAACCTCTTGAGTGCACCTGATCGATGACCATTTCGATAGTCTTCTCTTCATTATAAGCAGGGATAACAACGGCTAAGCGGCTTTTACTATTCAACATCAAAAAATGTCAGGTGTTCGCCAGCAGTTTTATTTTTATTAAGTCTCTTACCAAGAATTTTGTTCAAGTCGTAAGGCATAATCGCATCTGCGGGAGCTGGTCTTAAGACCTCTAAGTTATTTTCGGTCAAAACAGCACCTTTGGTGAGCTCTTCTTTTAAACGAAGGCACCTTCTTTGAAGAACAACAGTTTCTTGCTCATTACCCGCTATAAACTTTCTAGTAGAGCCAAGAGCAGCTTCTAATTCTCTTGTGCGATCAACCATCTCCTTCCAGTCTCTTGGGTCCATAGAGAATTTGTGATCGGGACCCTCTTGAGATTTGTCATCTGTGAAGTGCTTTTCAACCATTCTAGCTCCTAAGGCAACGGCCCCTAGGACTGTAGAGTGGCCAGGTGTATGATCGGACAACCCAAGAACAACATTAGGGTACAGAAGCTTATAAGTGCTGAGTACATTTAGGTGAATATGCTTTAAGTTTTCTAAGTCTCCGGTATAATTGGTATTACACTGCATAAGGCATTTTGGAACATCAAACCTGTTCAATGTATCCATGGCCCTTTCAACATCTTCTATTGTTGAAGCTCCTGTAGCAAGAATAACTGGTTTATTGGATTGAGAGATATACTCAATCATTTTAGTCCAGGTGATATCGCCAGATCCTATCTTATGAGCAGGTGCTCCGGCTTTGTTGAGTAGGTCGACGGCTTCGAAGTCATAAGGGGATGAGAAGAAGTGTACGCCATACTCTTTTGCTGCATTCTGTAGCTCAGTAGTCCAGTTTCGATTCAATGAGGCATCTTCATAAACTTCGAATACTGTTTTGTTCCACTTAGCTTGGTGAGATTTTTGGTTTTGCAGATCCTTAAAGCCCTTGTCAGAAACAATTCCTTTGGCATTAAAGTGTTGAAACTTTACGGCGTCAGCACCAGCTTCGGCCGCTAGCCTGATAAGCTTAATGGCCTTGTCGAGGTTTCCGTCGTGATTTGCTGCAATATCTGCTATGAAGTAAGTTGGATGGTTTGAACCTATAAGCTTGTCTTCAATTCTAAATTCAATACTCACTACAGTACTCCTAATCTATATTAGTTATTCAGGTAATATATTAAACAAAAGTTTAACTCTCTTGAAAGTGAATATTATTGAGGTAGACGTTTAAGTCTTCCTTCCATTTAGTGTGCCAATCTATGATACTGGCCAGTTTAGAAGAGTCTAGAGTTGTGTCATTGGGGCGAATATTTTTGATATCTTCTTGATCTTTTTTGAAACGATTAACTTTAGCATTTAAATTCAGTGAGTTACAAACTTCAAAAACAAAATCATATTTATTACACATATCAGTACTCCCAACATTGAAAATACCGGTAGCTGATAGCTGAAAGATCTGAGATATAATACTAGAGAGGGTTTCTGCTGACACGGGGCAAAAATAAATATTCTCCCAACCATTCATAGGTACACCTTTTCTAGCATTACTGATAATCCACGATAATAAGCTCTTATCAGAGTAGACGTTAATTCCATAAAATGCAGTTCTTAAGATTGAAACTGGTCCCTCGTGAGTCTCTGCAAAGTGTTCACCCTGAAGCTTAGTTTTTGCATATATTGATAAGGGCTCTGTTGCATCTTCTTCTCTCCAAGGCCTTATTGAGTCTTTATTGCCATAAACACTGTCCGAAGAAATTTGAATAAGGTGCCGATTACTCAAGCCATTTCTTTTTAAAGCTTCAACAAGTTCTTTTACAAATTGAGCATTAAGTTTATACGCCAAGTCTGGTTTTTTTTCACATCCATCGACTGTTACGTAGGCTATCGTATTTACAATTAGGTCAGGTTGATACGTCGATAAAACTTTATCAAGCACATGAATATCACTAGTGGCATCAAATTGTAGATAGTCAGGTTGATTATTAGAAGTTGTATTATAAGTTCCAATGCAATTCTGAAAATTTTTCTTAAAGAGTTGAAAGCAATGATGTCCTAAAAGTCCTGTAGCACCGAGTACTAGTACCTTTTTTTTGTTTTTATCGATCACGGCTAATTCCTGCTTCTCGTTCTATTTCTTCTATTGAGGTTCTGATAATTAATTCTTCTTCCAGTGTGTTTATAACCTCTCCATTTAAAATTGAATTCAGTCCTTCTTTCATAAACAGGCCATAAGTGCCTTCATGAACTTCAAAAAGAGTAAGGTTTCTATATTCTTTATAATAAGGAGACGTGTTCACTTTATAGAACTCTATTCTCTGTCCACCCTCTAAAACTCTAATTCGAGAGTTGCGAAGAATAATATCTAGTTCGAAAAGCTCAAAGAGGTTATGGTCAAAAGCCTTTATATCCACTTTTGCCTTCTCATAGTTAAGAGAGGCAGTAACGGAGGGGTATTTTTCACATTGGAAGACTTCTAAGTTATTGAACTCTTTTAGTTCTCCAAACCACCAATTGAGTAGGTTTAATAAGTGGCTGCCGTTGTGAGACAGGCCTTTTGTATAATAGGCAGTAACTGATAAAACCTCACTTGAGTCAAGGTAGTTCTTTATCTTCTTAAAACCTTCATCGTAGCGTCTGAAGTAATTTATAAAAATTTTTGATGATGATTTTTTGGATAAAATCATCATCTCCTTTAGATCAGTTAAATTATGGGCAGCAGGTTTTTCAAGCCATATGCAAGGGATCTTTAACTCAAGCGCTTTAGTAGTAAGTGGTAAGTGGGTATTTGTAGGAGTGGAAATACAGAGTAGACCAAGATCATGCTTAAAAACTAGCTTGTCTAGGGAATCGTAGAAATTTTCGACTTCCCATTTCTCTGCAAATTTCTTTGCCGTATCTATATCTTTATCGCAAACTGCAATCAACCTAGTTCTTGAATTATTTTTAATAGCTTTTGCATGCGTACGAATATAATTATCTTCTAAAGGGGTGTCGTAGCCCCCAGCGATTAGTCCGCAGCCAACAATTGCGCAGTTTAATGTCATTATCCTTCCTCAATCGTTTTTTGCCTAACCTTTGAGTTCACTTCGACTATGTCAGGATTTTTTACCAACCAATTTTTCAACTCAATTGAGGTTAAGTTGATGATTTCCTCTTTAAAGTGATTTAGTACAGACTTAAAAAACTCTAGGTCTTCAGGAGTATCTAAAGTCCATCTCCACAAAGGGTGATTGAGTTCATTAGGAGCAAAAAAATTTTTACTTTTATATTTATTTTTACCAGGTCCCATATAGATATAAGTAGATCCGTGAATCCTATGAATAGGGTCTTTACAATCTCGATCTACTTCTTCTAAGACTGTAGTAGGGAATACACGGCAGTCTAGACCGATTGGATACGAGCGCTCTATTTCATTTGAAACGAAATCAAAATCCTTGGAATTATCTAAGTAGCACTGAATAACTTGATCTACGATCTCAGGGTCAATTAAAGGGCAGTCACCAGTTATCTGAACTTGAAGACTAGCGTCTTGAGATTTTGCTGCACCTAATATTCTTGCAAGGATATCTTGCTCACTTCCTCTGAAACAGGCAACATCCATATCATCTGCAAAAGCAACAAGAAGGTCATCACTACTTTTGTCAGTAGTTGCAATGACTATTGTATCTATAAGCTTAGAGCGTTTCAGTCTCTTTATCTGGCACTCGAGACTTTTCATTCCTCCAATATCCATCAAGACTTTATTGGGCAGCCGTGAAGAGCCCATCCTTGCTTCAATAGTTGCTACAATTTTCACTTTAATCAATCCAGAGGTCTGAGATAATTTCATCAATATGATTTACTATAAGCTGGGGGTGCTCATTCGTTAGCGCTGGAAATAGTGGGAGGCTTAAGCACTCATTATAGTAATTTTCAGCATTATCAAATTTGAGAAGTTTTCCGAAGTATTGGCGATAATAAGGTTGCTGGTAAATAGGAATATAATGAACTTGTGTGTTAATTCCTCTTTTCCTTAATCTATTCATAAGATTGGCCCTGCCGCCACGGAGAGACTGCATAGGGATTAGAACAACAAAGAGGTGGTAGGCATTTCGGTTTCCAGGTTCTTGAGACAACGATCGAATACGGTCATGATTGAGTTTTGATATTGACTGTCTATAGAGATTGGCAAGTAAGTTTCTACGTTCAATAAAGTAATCAAGTTTTTTTAATTGTGATAGACCAAGAGCACATTGGAAGTCACTTATACGGTAGTTATTGGCTAGGTAGTGCATTTCGTAGTACCAAGGGTTAAATACTTTTTCCCCGTCAATCTCAGTAAAGGCATTCTCTTCATAGGTCATTTCATTTGGCTCTTTAGAGTTGCCGTGAGAACGATACTTTTTTAGAAGTTTGAAGAGCTCCTCATTATTTGTAGTTACTGCTCCACCTTCTCCTGTTGTAATATTCTTTACAGGATGAAATGAGAATGTAGTGAGATCACAAAAAGAGTTTGAGCCAACTTTATGCACATTTCCCGTTTTATCAGTATAAGATGCACCTAATGCATGACATCCATCTTCAAGGATAACGACATTGTATTCATCTGATAATTTCTTGAATTCTTCAACTTTTACAGGTTGTCCAGCAAAGTGAACGGGGATTATGGCCTTGATATTTGGATTAGACTGGAGGGCTTCCCGGGTTCTTTGTGGGCATAGATTTGCTGTTTCAGGGTCAATATCGGCAAAGATAATGTCAGCATCAATGAACCTGGCGGCATTTGCATCTGAAAGAAATGTGTTTGGTGTCGTTAAAACTGCATCACCCTTTTTTATCCCAAGTGCTAGGAGTGCTATGTGTAAGGCAGCTGTACCATTACAACAAGCAACTGCATACTTAGAGCCGACATATGCCGCGAGCTCTCTTTCAAACTCATCTGCTATAGGGCCTGTTGTTAAAAAAGGACTGCGCAAAGCCTCTGTCACTGCAAGAATATCATCTTCGTCTATAAATTGTCTGTTATAAGGCAGGAGTTCCATCTTACTTCTCTCTTAAGCCTTTTAAGACTTCATTAATCAATGTTGAAGAAGTTCCCTTAGTGTAAGGAAAGTAAATCACCTTTACGCCCTTTTCTTTAAAATCTTCTTCAATAGTATTCCACTTTTCAGTTTGGTACCAATCGTCACCAACAAACATAATATCAAACTTGAGTCGTTGCCAGTTCTCCATTTTGTCCATTGATTCTTGAGGAATAACTGCATCTACATATTGGCAGGAGCGAACGATTTCCATTCTCTCTTCAAAGGGAATGACTGATTTCTTGTTCTTGTAGGCGACAAGTTCATCAACAGTTACACCAACGATTAGCTTGTCGCATAAAGATTTAGCATTTCTTAATAGGTTGATATGGCCGATGTGAAAGAGGTCATAAACACCTGTCGTGTATCCTGTTATCAAAATTGCCCTACCTTGTTGAAACTAGCAGCATTTTAGGCTTTTGATTAAATAAAAGTCAACCTGCGTCGAGCATGGGTCTATCGAAACTGCTTTAAATCCTGTTGGATTTCATGCAGGCCGGTAAGTAGGTTCATCAGTTGAGCTGAGTTGAGCCGGTCGGTATTATGGGAGTGATACTCCTCTGCTTGAGAAATAATACTTTGTCCGTCTTCGAAATACTTAGCATAGTTTAAGTCTCTATTATCAGGCTTTATTCTATAATAGCGACCCTCATCTTTAGCGTGCACCATCTCTTCTCGAGTTAATAGAGTCTCGTAAAGTTTTTCTCCGTGCCTTGTTCCAATGACTTTAATGGGATGTTGAGGCTTGTTAACCATTTCTCTGAGCGTTTCGGCCAAGACTTGAATTGTCGCCGCAGGTGCTTTTTGAACAAAGATCTCTCCTTGCTTGCCATTCTCAAAGGCGAAGAGAACAAGTTCAACTGCATCATCAAGGCTCATCATGAAACGAGTCATTGTTGGGTCAGTGATTGTAATTTCCTTTCCTTCACGAATTTGATCAAGAAAGAGCGGAATAACAGAGCCACGAGAGGCCATTACATTTCCATAGCGGGTACCGCAAATAATTGTTTGTCGCCCTTCTATAGTTCTTGATTTTGCGACGAAGGTTTTCTCCATCAGGGCTTTAGACATGCCCATGGCATTGATGGGGTAGACTGCCTTGTCGGTTGATAAGCAAATGACCTTCTCAACGTTGTTGTCTATTGCTGCATTTAGAACATTTTCAGTTCCTAAAATATTAGTCTGAACTGCTTCCATTGGGTAGAATTCACACGATGGCACTTGCTTTAAGGCTGCAGCATGGAAAACATAATCTACCCCTCTCATTGCTGAGTTCAAGGAATTGATATTTCGAACATCGCCAATATAAAAACGAAGTTTAGGATGCATATATAATTTTCTCATGTCATCTTGTTTTTTCTCGTCTCTTGAGAAAATGCGAACTTCTTTTATATCAGACTCAAGAAAACGTCTTAGAACCGCATTACCGAAAGAGCCTGTTCCACCAGTAATTAAGAGTACCTTATCTTTAAACATTTTGATTTCCTTTAGACCATACGGTTCGATTTATATAACCCGTGTAACTTTGAATAATCTTAACTACTTGGCTAGAAACAGAGTCATAGGAATAGTTCTCGATTGTTCGAGTTTGATTCTTATGTAATTTAACAGCTAAATTTACAGAGTCAAAAACTCCCTCTCGAGTTAAGCCTGACATTATTATTTTTCCTACATCCATGCCTTCTGGCCGCTCATGAGCATTCCGTGTCATTATTCCTGGAAAACCGAGGTAATGGGACTCTTCAGTTATAGTTCCACTATCTGAGATTACACAGTAGGCACATTTCTGTAGTTTGTTATAATCAAAAAAGCCTAAAGGCTTTATAAACTTTATTAGTGAATTTAATTTTAAGCCTGAAAGTGCATCAAGTCTTTTGCGGGTTCTCGGGTGAGTCGAAAATACAATGGGGAAATTAAACTTCTCAGCTAGAAAGTTAAGAGAATCAAGAAGGCTTCTAAAGTTTTTCTCACTGTCGACATTTTCTTCTCTATGGGCACTCACTATAAAGTATTTATTTTCTAGAATATTTAGATTCGTAAGGATATTTGACTTTTCTATTTCTTCCTTAAACTCGTTGAAGACTTCCCCAAGAGGTGAGCCTGTCTTAATAATAGTTTCAGGTTTAATGCCTTCGCTAGTAAGGTATCTTCTCGCATGCTCACTATGAACCATATTAATATCACTTAGGTGATCAACAATCTTGCGATTAACTTCTTCAGGTACTCTTTGATCAAAACAGCGGTTTCCAGCTTCCATATGAAATACTGGTATCTTTCTCTTCTTCGCAGATATAACTGAAAGGCAGCTATTAGTGTCTCCGTACAAAAGGACGGCATCAGGGACCTCTTTTTCCAAAACTTCGTCAAAGCTAGAGATCACAGCTCCTACTGTTTTGGCCGGAGAGTCTCTTGCTGACTCTAGAAAGTAATCAGGCTTTCGAATAAGAAGATCCTTAAAGAATACTTCATTTAGCTCGTAGTCGTAGTTTTGTCCTGTATGCACAAGGACGTGGCGAAATGAGGTGTCTAAGAGTTTAATTGTAGAGCTAAGTTTTATTAGCTCTGGTCGAGTTCCAACTATTGTTAAAATTTTTAATGTCATTTTAGAGACTCCAAGTCCACTTGCTTACTCTCTAGAGTTGTGTTGATTTATTTTGAGTAATGTCTTTATTTCTGGGTATATTAGGAACAAGTATATTTCCATAGGAAAGGGAAAGCACTTGTTTATATAAACCTTCTTCTTTTAAATTATTGATTAAGTCTTTGTGGATACTTCCGTCTTCAACTACGACAGCTACCTTTTGGTTTTGAAGGAGCTTTCTGTATATTAAATTTGCAGAAGCACCCATCGGATTAATGGTAGAAGCCTTGTCTAAGGCAAGAAAATTCTTCTTACTGAAGAATTTCCTATAAATATTCATTTCTAAGCCTGAGATAGTTTTGCCTTTTAAATAAGGGGCTATTGCGTAGTGGCCCAGTAAGACAAGCTCGTCATTTTTAAGAAATGAGTTAATCACCTGCGCAGACTCTTTTAATGCTTTGATACTGTATTTATTTGATGAGTTTAGCTTTGAATTACTACCAAAGACAAATTTGAAAGGGTTATCTAAGTTTCGTTGGGGTTTAAGAAAGAGGATATTCTGTAGACAAAGAAGGACAAAGAAGCTGGAAATAGTGAAAGATGCAAGTTTAGTTTCTTGTTTGTTTGATAGGATGCTTAGGATAACAACGGCTCCGACAGATAATAAAAAGAAAGCTTGATAAAAGTATGAAAAGGAGGTCGACTCTAGGTAACGCAGTAGATACAGAGGAATACTCAATATAGGTATTGAGATAATTACTGTGAAAAGAAATGTCTTCTGTTCAGGACTTGGTTGGAATTTTTTCCAAAAACAAAAACCATAAATAGAAAAAGTAAAGAGAAAAATAGTACTCACATGTAGGCCAATAGCCTGAAGAATAAAGGATTTAAAAATATAGAGGTGGCTTATAGGTTGAATCAGAGGGTCTCTAGGGAGATCATTGAGCTGTCTAGGATAGGTGAGAAGTGAAGATAATTTTTGGAGGAACCCTCTGGCAGCTTTAAAGTCATAGAGGTAGACATCTAAAAGGTTTATAAGGGGGGTAAGTCTATGGGTAATAAGGAATTTAGCAACATTAATATCAACTTGCTCACCTGTTATTATGCTTTTTAGAAGGTAAAAATCAAGTACCAAACATAAAGTTACAATAGTACAAATAAATAAACTCAATAGTCTCAGGCGAAAGTCTCTTTTGCTGATGTGGACAGTTGCCAATAAGGGAATAATGATTAGTGGAAACATGTGGGGACGAATATATAATGTCAGGGTAGTGAAGAATGCCATAGCAATACAGAGAACTTGCATTTTCTTCAATGATGCTTTTTTATCAAAGAAAAATTCAATAGTAGCTGCAGCGCTCATGATAAGAAAAGATAGAGAAAGGCTAAAGTGGTTAACTGGAATTGTGTAGGCTAGAGTAAATGGATTGAGCATAAAAGCGAAGAGGAAGAAAGTTAATGCAATCCCTGCATTTTTTGATTGAAGAATATTCCTCTTAAGGGTAATCCAAAAAAAAGCAATTGATATGGAGTGAATAATGATATTGCAAGTTCTAGCGACACTAATATCAGCTCCAAAGAGTTGAATAACAGTACTGTAAAACGAATAAAAAAGTGAAGAGTTTGAGCCTCCATGAATATTAATTCCTACATCTCTTCCAAGGGCCACTTTCTTTGCGACTAAGAAAGCCTTAGCTTCATCAAAGGCAATTGGGAAGCTTTGGAGAAGCCAAACTCCTACCACCAAGTAAGTCAAACATGCAACAAGGATTTGAATCTCACTTTTTTGAAGTGATTGAGATAGTTTGTGAGAGAAATTCTTAACTGCTTTTGGCACATTCATAGCGTGAAAGGATACATTAAAAAAGTTGCATATAGAAATCAAAAAATGGCAAGCATGAGTGAAGCTAGTGCTTGACGTTACTCGAGAGAAAAACTTTGGAAATAGTTAGGACTATTATTCTTATATCAAGCCAGATATTTTGATGCTTCAAGTAGTGAGCATCAAGTTTAATTTTTTCTTCTATGGAGATTTCATCTCTTCCGTTAATTTGCGCCCATCCTGTTATACCTGGCCTTAAATTATTGATTTTCAATTGATCTCTCATTGAAATGAGATCGTATTGATTAAAGAGTGCGGGCCTCGGCCCAACAAATGACATCTCCCCCTTGATGACGCTAGCTAATTGAGGGATTTCATCTAAACTTGTCTTCCTAAGGAAGGAGCCAAGTTTTGTTATGTGACTTGAAGAGTCTTTGAGGAGGTGTGTTGCTACATTTGGCGTATTTATAAACATAGATCTAAATTTAGGCATGAGGAATATGACTCCATTGCGACCAACTCTTTTGGAGCGATGTAAGGCCGGACCTTGGGATGTCAGCTTCACTAGTAAGCTAATGATTAGAAAAAGCGGAGCTAGTGGAAAACAAAGGAAAATAGCAAGCAGGATGTCGAAAACTCTTTTCATTTAAGCTATTTTACACAGAATTTAACCAAATTTGTTAACGCTTATAGTCTCCTTTTTTATTTTGTGTAGAGTTAAGGTAGAAACTAATATTTTCTACTTTCTCCTGTGGACCTTATGACTTTCAAAAGCAGATATAAGACATTCCTAGTTTTTATTCATGACTCAGTGTTGACATTTGTCGCCTTTTATTTGTCTTTGTACTTAAGGCTTAGCGATAGTTATTTAAGTTACTTTAATGAAAGCAATACTCTCGAGATGGCATTGGTTATCGTATTTACTCAGCAGGTTATATTCTACTTTGTAGGGCTCTATCGAGGAATTTGGCGCTTTTCGAGTATGCACGATTTAAAGCAGATAATTAAAGCCGTAACAATCACTCTCGTGATAGCTCCTCTCATTCTATATCAAACTGGAAATTTGACGATTCTACCGCGCTCAATAATTTTTATTAACTGGTTTGTCATGATTGTCACGATTGGGGGCGGGCGTTTTATTTATCGTTTCATTAGAGACAATATCATGGGCAAAAGCATTGAGAGTGTTCCCTCTATTATTGTGGGCGCAGGAAGTGCCGGTGAAAAACTGGCCAGAGAATTTGTAAATGAAAGGTCTTCTAATTGTAGAATTGTTGGCTTTGTCGATGATGATCGATCCAAGCAGGGAAGACAAATTCATGGGGTTAAAGTTAGGGGCACGATTAGCCAGCTTTCAGTATTGTGTAAGCGTTACGGGGTTAAGAGGATTTTAATTGCTCTTCCGGCAGCAAACTCTCAAGAGATGAGGCAAGTCATAAATAACTGTGATGGTATTGAAGGAGTTGAGGTTCGGTCCCTTCCTTCTTTATCTGAGTTAGCTTCACAAATGAGTAAAATATCTCAGTTGAGAGAGGTTCACCCTGAAGACCTACTTGGCAGGGAACCAGTTTCATTAGATGTTTCTTCAATTGGTAGAGTTAACTCTACAAAAGTCATTTTAGTATCTGGAGCTGGGGGATCGATTGGCTCTGAACTCTGTGTTCAAATTTGTAAATTTAAACCATCAAAGATTGTTTTATTTGAGTTAAGTGAATTTGCCCTTTATGAAATAGATAGAAAGTTACGAGGTAAGTTTTTAGATGTTGAGATAGTTCCGTTTATCGGAGATATTAGAGACGAGCTTAGGCTTAGCGAAGCATTTAAAGCGCATAGGCCCAATATTGTATATCATGTAGCCGCTTATAAGCATGTTCCTCTTATGGAGCATTCCCCATTTGAGTGTTTTAAAACCAATGTGTTAGGGACTTTTAAGCTTGCCTCTGTTGCTGCAGAGTTTGGGGTTGATCGTTTTGTAATGATTTCTACTGATAAAGCAGTAAGGCCAACAAATGTTATGGGTGCAACTAAGAGAGTCGCAGAAATGATTTGCCAGGATATGAAAGGCAAAACTAAGTTTATGACTGTTCGATTCGGAAATGTTCTTGGAAGTAATGGTAGTGTCATACCACTTTTTCAAGACCAGATAAAAAATGGAGGTCCTGTAACAGTTACACACAAAGACATTACTCGTTACTTTATGTCTATTCCTGAAGCAGCTCAACTTATTATGCAGGCAGGCAGTATTGGTAGTGGAGGAGAGATTTTTGTTCTTGATATGGGTGAACCTGTGAAAATCTATGACCTCGCTAAGGAGCTTATTATTCTTTCTGGATATACACCCCACAAGGATATTGAAATTAAGTTCTTAGGTTTACGACCTGGTGAAAAGCTCTACGAAGAGTTATTCTTAGAAGACGAAAAAACAATGAAAACTTCTCATCCGCTAGTAAGGGTTGCATGTGCTCGGTTGGTAACTGAAAATCTATTTGCTAAGGTTGATGAGCTTAAGAATAGTTCAGAAGACTCTTCTTATATTTTTAAGAAAAAGCTTCAGATATTAGTGAAAGAGTATATTCCTTTTGTTGATAGCTCAATGAATGAAACTATCCAGTAATTCTACGGCCTAAACCCTTCTTCTAGCTTCGTTCCGATTAGCTTTAGCTGTGGGTTGAAGAATGGGGTGCATGGAATAGGAGAATTTCCACAGGCTGGAAGCTTTTCATATACTTTCGAATTAGAAGAACAGATAAACTTATCGCTCTTATTATTACAGCTCTTAGGGGAAATGGGAGTCCAAACTTTTAATCCCGACGTAGTAGTTCTTTGAACTAGAGCTCCTGATTGATGATGCCCTATTTTAAAAAAAGATAATGGACCTCTTTTTCCAGTGACCACTAAGACCATCGTTGAGCTTAGGACGAGAGCTAATATGCAGATAGAGGTATAAATTCTCATATTATTCTTAATTACATTTTTGTTAAATATTGGAAGATAGGCAACACCACTTCCTAAGGCACAAAAGAAAAATCCATCTCCAAACCTAATATCCGGTGCTGAAAAAAACCAGAAGGCGAGTGAGCAAGAAAACCAAGTTAAGAGAAAGAAAGAACTTTGAATTTTCTTTGTAAGAAGAATCCGTATCCAAATAAATAAAGCAGCGCTACCTGGAATTATAGCTAGTAGCCAGAAGCGTATGCTATGAGATTGCATTTTCAACCACGAAGGGAGCCATTTTATATTAGGGTCAGAAAATTGATCAAGATATCCCGGGCCTGGCATTCTGGCCCAGCCCACTATATCTTGATAAATACTGTTCACCTTACTTAGAGGAATAGTCCAATCAAAATCTTGGGCAAAGTACGAAGCTGGGAATAGCGGATAACCTGAAAGGTATAAGTTTCTTAAAAGCCAAAAGAAGAAGACTGCTAAAGGAATAATGGTGATACAGAGGAGATTCTTGGCCGAAAGCTCTCTTGTTTTTCTTAGGCTTACTAAACCTAGTAAGAACATAAAGATCAGGCTTAAAGCCCCAACTTGCTTTAGTGTGAATGAGAAGGTTAGGAGAAGCATCCAAGCTGAAATTTTGTGACTCTTAAGATTAGGGCTTTCTTTTGTGGAAAGGATCACTTCATAAAATACGATTGAAATAAGCAGCAAAGGAAGAAAATCATAATGAAGACTCGGAAAGCCCCAAGTTAAAATATTTATTGTCGTCCAATAGAGGATAAGAGCTGAGTAGATAATTTGCCACCTCTTTTTAGCATTAAATATCTCGTTGAAGAAATAAGTAAAACCAATAGTGTAGCTTAAGCACGGCAGCACCCACGGAGAACGACCCTCAAGTAGTCCATGATCAAAAAGGGCCCCGAGCATATGCCAAGTAGAGTTAAAGCCAAAACGATTGCTCAAGTTTGCTAAGCCTTTAACAGTTCCATATTCTTTAAGCCATTGAACTGAGTTCATATGGTAAATATCCGTATCACTTGCAAAGGGATAATGCTCGTAGGCCATAAAGAGGCTAATGATCAGGATAAAAGAAAAAGACGCCCATACAGGGGATTTTATAAGCTTGGGGATAAGTTCTCTTCTTCTTATTAATCCTAACAAGCCCAGGAGAATGAATGTGTAAAATAAGTAGTGATTAATGCCAGATATAAAGCTGATCGGAAGAAGTGTCATTGAGACGAAGGCGATACCAAAGATAAAAGGTTGTGCAGCGTTTCTAGAGTAGTGACTTGGCTCAAAAAAAAGTAAAGTGATCCCACTAAAAATTAAGTAAGAAGCAATAATTATAAACAACAAAAAGAGCATGCCTAGTTATATTTTAAGTAAGCCAATTGGGCAAAGATAACTTTGCTAGGTATGATTTAATTCATGGAACAACGAAATTATAACCTAAGCTTTCTCTGGCTTCTCGCCCTAGGGCTCATTCTCTCACTTCAGCACGCTTGGCTTCCGGGCTTCTTCTCAGATGGTTATATCTATGGCCTATTTGGAAAAAATGCTGCTGAAAAGGGTTTCTGGTTGGTGCCTCACTTCACTGACTATGTTTACAGTGAATTTACTCACCATATTCCTCTAACCTTTATTCTTGAAGGCCTATTTTTTAAAATATTTGGCGTTAGCTATGTCTCTTCCCGCCTCTATGCCTCCCTATTCTACCTCGGCAGCTTTGCTCTTCTTTTTAGAATCTTTAAAAGTAAGAAGAAAGATTTATCTTTTTGGGTAGCTTTCTTCTTTTTATCAACTCCTCCCTTATTTAAGAAAGTACGCTTTCCCAATACTGATATAGCTCTCATGCTCTTTGCCTTGTTAGGCTATTGGGCCTTTTTAAAAACCCGTGAGGATAGGAAGTGGTGGTATCTTAATGGCCTATTCTTTGGTCTTGCCTTACTTACAAAGGGCCCGCTCGCTTTCTTAATTCCAGCTGCTCAACTGCTCAGTCTTCTATGGGAGGGAAATACTAAGGATTTACTTAGGCTAGCTCCTTGGCTTGGACTTCTTCTTGGTTTTTTAATCTTCGGCCTCTGGCCACTCTCTTTATATGGAATAGATAAATTCTATATTTTTGAGAAATGGTTTAGTTTTACTTTCATCGATACCATCGTTGGTGCGAGGAATGGAGGAAGTCCTTTCTATACTTACTTTATATTTCTAATTAAGAAAGCACCTCTTTGGTTTCTCATTGCCCTCTTTGGATTGTGGAAAACCTTTAAAAATAAAAATGATTTTATCTACAAATCAGCAGCTTCCTACTTCCTTGTTTGTCTCCTTGGTCTCTCTGTTCCAAAGTTTAAATATTCTAACTATTTAATTCTACTCTATCCCTATATGGCCATTATGGCGGGCCATGGCCTAACCGAGCTTGTAAGTGAGAAGTGGGAAGGAAAGTTGAAAAAAATTGTGACCGGAATCATTCCCATTGCCGGCATTGTTCTTCTTATTTTTCCTCTTACTCATAGAACGAGAAGAGACCCTGAACTGCATAAAGTGTTAGAGGTTCTTAAAGCAACAGATAGAGTGCCTTCTAAAATTCTTATTCTTGGAGACCTTTATGATTATTGGTCCCTTGCTGGAAAGCTGGGTTTCGAAGGGTACAAAACTAAGGCAATTAGAGTTCCTGAATTTACTGCTGATTACATGAGCTGTAAGGACTGTGCTTTTTTAGTACCCGAAGGTCATAAATTAGAAGAAGGCCTAGAAGTAGCTTTTAACTTTAAAAAGAGAAAGTTAGATCTCTACTTCTATCCCGAATTTCTTTTGATCTCACCTAAGATTAGTTACTAGCCTTTAAAAGCTGATAGTACTTGATCAACTCTTTCAAAAACAGCTTCATTATAGCTTGGATGACAACCAATAAAGAAAACTTCATCAAGGACTCTGTTGGCAAGTGGGAACCTCTTAGCATCATCTAGGTGTTTATACCCTGGGTGAAGAAGAACATTACCTGCAAAGTAGTTTCTTGTTTGAATCCTATTACTTTCAAAGTGCTCAACAAGCATTTGCTTCAATTTATTTTCGTTACAAATGATAGGTACACCGAACCAGCTCGTTTCAGCATTGGGCGCTTGCTGGGGAATAGATATTCTCTCACCAAGATGTTTTTTTAAAATAACCTCTAATTTTTCTTTGGTATCTTTTCTCTTGGAATGTATTTCATCAGATTTCTTCATTTGCACGAGACCAATAGATCCTTGTAACTCAAGTGGTTTTAGGTTGTAGCCGATCTCGCTGAAGAGGTACTTATGATCTACCTTATTATCGTAGCCTTCAATCCACTTATCAAAGCGATTTCCACAGGCCCCTACCGGTGAAAGATTTGTTGCACCAGTGCAGAAGCAATCTCTGCCCCACCAAGCAAACCTTCTCGCCATTTTTATAAGCTCATCATCTAAAGAACTGACCATTCCGCCTTCACCTGTCGTCATATGGTGAGCGGGATAGAAAGAGCAGGAGGTAACAGCAGCGTAATCTGAAAGATCTCTTCCTTTCCACTTTGAGCCTAGTGAGTCACATCCATCGAGTATGAGTTTTATGCCATTGCTATTACAGATAGAGAGAATCCTATCAATATCTGGTGAGTTGCCAAGTACGGGAGAGAGAAAAATAGCTCTCGTTCTTGGGGTAATGGCCTTTTCAACTTGGTCGAGGTCAAAGTTAAGATCATCGTAGGTAATATCAGTAAAAATTGGTTTTAAGCCATTTTGAACTAAGGGAGAAATTGTTGTGGGAAACCCAACAGGAGAAACTATAACTTCATCTCCATCACTCCAGCCAAAGTGCTTTTTGGAGGCCGCTATCATAACCAAGTTGGCGGAAGAACCTGAGTTAACCATTAGTGAACTTTTGAAATGATACTTCTTTGAAAATTCTCTTTCAAAGCGGGCCACGTTTTCACCAGCAGCTACCCACTTTCCTGTAATCAAGCTCTCCATTGCAGCTGCAATTTCTTCATCGCCCCAATAGGGACCCGAGTAGAACACCCAATCTTTTTCGGGGTTAAAGGTTTCTAGTTTCTTATTATACAGAAAAGGAAAAACATCCTCTCCCTCTGCTCTTAGTTGTTGTATAAAGGTGGTTATTTTCTCATTTACTGACATAATTTCTTGATTCCTTCCTGAAGGTCCATAGTTTGTTTAAAGCCGAGGGCCTTGAGTTTATCTGTTTTAAAGTAAAAATTTTTGACTTGAATGATTTGGTGAAATTGAGGAGGCTCTATCGCAGAAATAGGTGACTTGGATGCCGTTTCTTGGACTATTAACTCAATGAGATCCTTGAATAGTACTTTGTCACCTGAACCTATATTATAAATTTGATTGAGCTCTCCCTTATCTATAATGAGTTCAATGGCGCGGGAGACATCATGGACATGCATGTAGTCTCGATAGAATTCTCCTGCATGGTAGAGGTTTATCTCTTCATCATTCTTAAAACGCTCGATGAGGTATTGAAGTGCATTCTTCTTTTTAGATGCAGAGTTATCGCCAGCACCATAGACATTGCATAATCTTAAAATTCGGTAATTAATATTAAAGGTTTTACAATAGGATATAATAAGTTGTTCAGCAGCTCTTTTGGTTATTGAATAAAAGCCCTTTGGGTCGCATGGGGATTCTTCAGTTGCGGGCAAGGGAGTATCACCATAAACGAACCAAGATGATATAAAGTTAAAGGTAGACTCATTGGGCTTGAGGTGTTTTAAGACGTCCATCAGAATACTTAAATTAACATCAATATCTAGATGTAAATTTTCAAATACATTATAATTATCAGTTGTACTTATAAAATATACTGACTCAGCACTTTGGGGGCAGCGCTCACTTCTTTCGATCTTGTGCACTTCTTTTTTTGTCACTACGCAGAACTCACTTCCTATGAAGCCAGTACCACCAAAGACAGATATTCCTGACATTAGCTTCTCCTTGAAGTATGCTTAGACTAATCTAAATTAGACCCGTTGTGAATCGACGAAGGCCAGGCCATGAAGGGAATTATTCTTGCTGGGGGAGCTGGTTCTAGGCTCTACCCCTTAACTAGTGTTGTCACAAAGCAGCTTCAGCCCATTTATGATAAACCCATGATCTACTACCCCCTTAGTCTTTTGATGATGTGTGGTGTTAGAGAAGTTCTTATTATTACCACTGAATTTGATAGGCCATTCTTCGAGAATCTTCTTGGTAGCGGCGCACGCTTTGGCGTAGATATTCAATTTAAAACCCAGGCCGAGCCCAAGGGGATTGCCGAAGCTTACTTAATCGGTGAAGACTTCCTTCAGGGGCAAGACTCACTCATGGTTCTTGGGGATAATCTCTTTCATGGTGATTTTAAACCTTTTAGAGCAGCAGTCGATCAGCAAAGAGCTAAGAAAGGTGGTCTCAAGGCGCAGGTCTTTGCCTACCCAGTCAATGATCCCGAGCGTTACGGGGTCGTCGAATTTGATAAGAAAACTAAGGAAGTAAAATCAATTGTTGAAAAGCCGAAAAGTCCACAATCAAATTATGCGATTCCAGGCCTTTACTTAATGGACGGTTCAGCGGCCTCAAGAGTTAAAGCTCAAAAGCCTTCTAGGAGAGGTGAGTTAGAGATTACAGACTTGATCCAAAGTTACTTGGATGAAGGCTCGCTAAGAGTTGAAGTTATAAGTAGGGGGATGGCATGGTTGGATACTGGAACGCCTCAGTCATTACTAGAGGCGAGCTCATATATTGCTGCTTTAGAGCAAAGACAGGGCTTTAAAGTTGCTTGCTTAGAAGAGATTGCTCTTCGCATGAATTTTATTAATACTCAGCAATTAAGTGCTGTTATAGAAGAAACTCCTAATAGTCCTTATAAAGATTATTTAAAAGTGATTCTAAAAGAATATGAGGAAGAGTGACTCGTGAAAAAAATTCTTCTTACTGGCTGTGCAGGCTTCATTGGTTCTAATTTTGTAAAGAAAATTGCAGCTTTAGAAAAAGACTATGAATTCTTGATACTAGATGCCTTAACCTATGCAGGTCATTACCCAACAATAGAAGAAGAGATTTCTAATAATTCTCATCTCTCTTTTGTAAAAGCTGATATTCGCGATAAAGAATTGATTGATACACTTTTTAAGAAGAATGACTTTAGTGGCGTCATTCACTTTGCAGCTGAAAGCCATGTTGATAATTCAATTAGCAACCCCAATATCTTTGTTGAAACAAATGTCTTAGGTACTCTAAATCTTCTCAACGCATCCTTAAATTTTGGACGAGATGATATTCGCTTCTGTCATGTGAGTACTGATGAGGTTTATGGACAGCTTAGTGAGACTGAGCCGGCTTTTACTGAAGAACATAAAATTAATCCTAGCAGTCCTTATAGTGCATCCAAAGCAAGTTCAGATTTACTTGTAATGAGTTATTTTGAAACTTACAAGCTGGATTCAGTTATAACCAGATGTTCAAATAATTATGGGCCATTCCAATTTCCTGAAAAGCTGATACCAGTAATGATTGCTAAGGCCTTAGCTAGTGAGAAGCTTCCTGTTTATGGAGATGGACAGAATATACGAGATTGGATTTACGTTGATGATCATAATAAAGGTGTTTGGGAAGTCTTCAAGAAGGGACACTCTGGTAACGCCTATAATTTAGGAGGCGATTCTGAAATAAGAAATATTGATGTGGTGAAAAACATACTAAATATTTTAGAAAAGCCAGAAGAATTAATTAGCTTTGTTGAAGATAGAAAGGGACATGACTGGCGTTACGCTATGAATTTTTCTAAGGCAAATAAAGAGCTTGGCTTTGGGCCCACTGTAACTTTTGAAGAGGGTTTAAAGGAAACAGTATCCTGGTATCTTAATAATCAGCAGTGGGTTAAGTCGGTGACTATGGATAAGAAGTGTTAGTTTCAAGATCAGGTCACGAAATAGACTTCAAAATCAATGAAGAAAAACTATCACTCCTCCTTAAGCGAAAGGAAGAGCTTGGAGAGAGCTTTCCTCGTTTTGGAATACTTGTTCTTAGTTACAATGCTGCAAACCATATTGGAAGTACTCTTGCACGAATTGATGAAAGATTAAAAAAGGTAGTAAGCGAAATATTTATATTTGACGACAATAGTCCTGATAATACTTTTGATATTGCAAAGGAAATGGCCAAGACTAGCCCCTGGCAAGATCAGTTAAGTGTTTATAAGAACCCTCGCAATCTTCGTTATGGTGGTAATCAAAAAGTCGGTTACGAGTATGCAATTAACAAAGGTTTAGATTACGTTATCATGCTTCATGGAGACGGACAGTATGCTCCGGAATTCTTAGTTGATCTGATGCTTCCTGCTGTGGAAGAAAAGTACGATGTCGTCTTTGCTTCACGAATGATGAGAAAGAAGGATGCACTTAAAGGTGGAATGCCCCTGTATAAATTCATTGGCAACCAAGTCCTTACGACATTTGAAAATATAATTCTAGGCACAAAACTTACCGAGTTTCATTCTGGTTACCGAATGTACTCAACTAAGATTTTGAAGAAAATTCCAATTCAAATGAATACGGATGATTTTCACTTTGATACTGAAATAATTATTCAGTGCCGTCACTTAGGTGCACCCATAAAAGAAGTTCCCATTCAAACTTTCTATGGTGATGAAGAGTGCAATGTTGATGGCTTTCAATATGCTTTTGATGTTTGTAAGGCGGTTATTACTTATCGTCTTCATCAATTGCACTTGATTCGGAAGGGCTCTTATATTGTAAATAGAGAGTTTCTTTATCAAAGAAAGTTTAGTCCTTATAGTTCTCACGAAATTATTATTCAATCAGTTAAGAAGAACGACGGACAAATTCTACTGATTGGTGATAGTGATGGTCTACTCTATAAAACTTTAAAAAATCGATGTGAGCGAGTTTGTGTAGTCGATCAAAAGAGTGTTGAAGAAACGCTTATACCCCAAAGCGACTATACTGAAATTGATTTTTCACTGCTTAAACAGCTTCCTTTTAAAAGAGAATTCGACTATGTCATTTTGTGTGATTTATTGCCAAGAGTGAGTAATCCCTCTGAAATATTAAAATCAGTGAAGCGCTATTTAAAAGCAGATGGGGATCTTATTGTTTCAGTTCCTAATATTGCGATTTGGGTTTACCGCTTAAGTCTTGCGATTGGCCGTTTCAACTATGCTAGCCGTGGACCTTTGGATTCAACTCATTTACGCTTCTTCACTAAGTTTTCAATTGGTCAGGTATTAGAGAATAGCGGTTTTAAAGTTCAGGGCCTTAAGCCCACTGGTCTTCCCTTTGAGGTCGTATTTTCTTCATCAGGAAAGAGTCGCTTTATTAAGCTGTGTGATCACCTCTACTATTTCCTTGCTTATTCTTGGCATAAACTCTTTTCTTATCAATTCGTTGTTTCTTCTAAAATTTCAAACCTTGAAAGTGTAGAAGGTGAAGGGCGTGTTTCTCTATAGGGCACTAATACTTAAAGCGGCATCACCTTATAGTCCAAACATTTCTTCTTAGGAGATTGATTCAGAAGCTTTGTGTGCTCCCTCGTTCTATCTTGACCTCTTTGCCCATCCTTAACAGCAAATCTTTTTTGATGCTGTAGGAGATATTCATAGAGATATGTTTCCCAATAGTCATTAAAGAAAATTTCACATTCCGATTGCATGATTCTTTCCAGTTGATCTCTATGGTCAGTAGCCGCCATCATTTTCTTAAGCTGAGCTTGACCTTGAGAGTACTGGCCAAGGGTAAAAGGGACGAATGCCAGAAGAGTTGTAATAATCCCAACATTCATATTTGGAATTCTTCGGAATATTGTAGTGACATAGATAGCAAGGATAGGGAGGCTAAGTAAAGCATATCTAAATGCCGTCCTCGCCATATAATTATCCCTTACTCTTTCACAAAATAATACATAGAATAAATTAAAGAGGAGTGTTCCCCAAAGAATGCTATGAATTGGTGGTTTCACTGGCATTGCAAGAAAGTAATTTTTAATTGTAGGGTAATGTCTCTTAATAGTGAATAACGCTGTTACAAGTAGTATAGAAAGAAGAGGAAGAAGATAAACCGCCTCCTTACTCACAAGAAGCCTTGGAAAGAAATCTAAAACTAAATCTCTCCAGTACGCAGGAAGATGCATGAGAGGAACGAATTTAAAAGAAGGTTTATATCCTTTCTTATAGAGGCCTAGTAATTTTCCCAGTAGGACAGGGCCATAACCCAGAAAGAATCCAATGAAGAAGAACTTGAGCTTGATAAATATATTTCTCATAATTGTCTTGGAATCTCTATCCTTAAAAAACCAAATTATAAATTGAATACCTAGAAAAATGAGTAAACTTGTTTTCATGGGTGAAAAGCCATTATGAATCTTTAACTTAACTCCAAAGAGACGCTCGTTAATTCCTCCTGCCGCTGCAATATAAACCCCCATTAAGAAGTTTATAGCTATAAGTGAATAGGCAAAGGAGAGAAAGTACTTCAAAGGTTTAGCAAGGGGACTTAGTCCAAGGGACTTCATTTTTAGTAATATTCTATCTTTAAAATGGAATTGAGTTCTTAGGGTTTTGTAGTATTGGTTTTGACTTATGAAGTAATAGAAGATGGGAGCTAAAGCAAAGATAGTCATTTGATTCATCCACCAAGAAAAACCAAATAAGAAACCAAAGATGACTTTATTGGTCTTTGAAGGACTTTGAATGGTGGCAATGCCTCTCCAGGTAATAAGCCCTGCCAAGAGATAGGCAACTTCTGGTGCTAAGGGGCGAAGAGAAAAGCGGACAAAACTTTCTCCCCCGATTGAAATAATAAGGCAGGCCAGTAGTGTTTCCCATACTGAAAATAGTCTTATAAAGGCCAGCCCATAGAAGAGAGTGCCGACAAAGAACATCCAGAGGCAGTTAATACTTGCTGCAAGAGGTCCAATTGTGAAGGATGTCCCAGGAATAAAAGGAATCGCTTGTTGGTAGCCAAAGAGTTCCATGACTCTTTGAGTCAGTCCCATGAGAAAGCTATTAAGCGGGCCAAGGTAATTTCCTCCCCAGTAGAAAAAGGGAAAGCCTTTTCCTGTCAGAATATCTTCTCCCATCATGACAAATATAGCGTAATCTGAGTTCCAACCCTTTAAAGAATTTTCAATTGTGAGCATGGGAGCTCTTATGCAATAGAAGATGATGCCAATGAGTATGACTCCCGGCCAAAAAATATAATATTTCTTATTACTCATGATATGTTCCAGTTTGAGTTCTTTTGGTAATAATATTTTTATTTTCGGATAACTTAAAGAACAATAGGATTTAATTTTTAAAAGGGTAGAAATTGGCAATCGCATTTATTGTCCCGTGTTATAACGAGGCTGAAAGAACAGATTTCAAAGTTTTTAAAACTTGGCAAAATACTCACCCTGAAGTGAGCTTCTACTTTGTAAATGACGGATCAAGCGATAATACTCTAGAGGCGATTACTGCTCTATTTGATTCTTCTAAAGTTATAGATTTAGCAGAGAATTGTGGAAAAGCTGAAGCAGTTCGTCGGGGAATGAAGGAAGTTTGCTCTGATCAAAAATATTCACATATTGGTTTCTTAGACGCTGATTTAGCGACACCCTTGTCTGAAATTTCTCTCTTTGAGTATTGGGTGCAAAAAAAGAAAGAAGTTATAATAGGAGCGCGGATCCTTAGACTTGGTGGAAATATCAACCGGAAGTGGTATCGCCACTACCTTGGTAGATTCTTTGCAACAGCAGCTTCTATTCTTTTAAATCTTCCCGTTTACGATACTCAATGTGGAGCAAAACTATTTGAAAGAAAAATTCTTAGTGAGGTTATTGAAGAGCCTTTTATATCGAAGTGGATATTTGATGTGGAGCTATTTCTTCGGCTTAAGTTAAAAGGCTCAAGCGCTGTAAAGAACTGGCATGAGATACCACTGGAAAATTGGGAAGATATAGGAGGGTCACGCTTGAAGACTTCTGACTTTTTAAAAGCACCTTTTGAGATGATCTCCCTTTATTTAAAATATGGGAGAGGCAAGTGATTGCTGCAATTGATAAATTAAGTTTTAAGTTCTTGCTTTGGGCGTCTGTCATAATTCACTTGTGGGCAAGTTACTTTTCTACTGGCTTTCAACATTTTGATGAACATTTTCAAATTATAGAATTTCTTAATTTAAAGTGGGATGGAATAAGTGCGGACCAGCTTCCATGGGAATATCACGATAAAATACGTCCATGGCTGCAAACATTCTTATACTACTGTCTTTCAGCTCCATTGAAACTTATGGGTATTGATAACCCCTTCTTCTATTCTTGGTACTATCGCTTTTTGACGGGCTTCTTTGGTTGGTTCGCAACACTATATCTAACAAGACTTTTAAAAGTATGGTTTAGCGAGAATGAGCGCTTACAAAAGTGGGGTTTTATCTTATTAAACTTCATTTGGTTTGCTCCCTTTGTCCATGTGCGAACAAGTTCAGAGTCTTTATCTATTTCACTCTTCATTTTAGGAACGGTAATTTTCCTTACTAAGAAAGAAACACGTTGGTTCTTTTTAGCTGGCCTCCTTTGGGGCTTGACGTACCATGCCCGCTTTCAGATGGCCCTGCCAGTGGCCTTTGTTTGGTTCTATTGTCTTTTTATAGAAAACAGAAACTATCCTAAATTAGTTTATTCAGCTCTTGGAGTGATTATAGCAATAGGCATCGGAACAGTTATAGACTATTGGGGTTATGGGGAGTGGGGCTTTAGCCTTTGGCACTATTATAGAACTAATTTCATTGAGGGCCGTCTTGCAGGCTCTGGTCATGCACCTGTGTGGGAATATATTCGCTGGAGTTTCCTGCGTGGACTTCCACCTCTATCACTTCTCTTGCTCTGTGGAACAATCTGGGGTTGGGTTAAAATGTGGCGTCATCCTCTTACATGGATGACACTCCCTCTTTTTATTTTCCATTCTTTAATTGGCCATAAAGAAGTGCGCTATCTCTTTCCAACAATGGTTCTATCTCCTCTCTTTCTTCTTTTCTTCTATCAGGAATATGAAAGTAGAATTAGGGAATATTGGAATAAGAAGTCTTTTCGTTTCCTTATCAATCTTTGCTTACTTGTTAACTTATGTGCTCTTGTTATTGCCTCAACAAAGGCCGTAAATCCTTCTGTGAACTTCTACTCATTCCTTTGGGGTAAGGAAGAAATTACTAAAATATATGCCAAAGATGAGAGTCCTTTCACAATGCTAGGTTTGGATATTGAGTTTTATAAAAAACCAGATTTTTCTGTTGAAGTTTGGAAGGACTTAAAAGATCTTAATGGGGTATCTGGGCCTAAGTATATTTTCTTGAGAAAGGGCGCTGATTATTTTGAGTTATCGAATAAGGAAAATTGTACCTCTTTATACTTGGCCTATCCAGAGTGGTTGCTTCACTTTAATATAGGTAATTGGCTGAGCCGTTCACGGGTTTGGTCACTCTTCAAATGTAATTAGAAATTTAGAAAGTTAAGCTGTTATAATTTCTTTCAACTTTCCATAAACCTCTATTGGCTTAAAATCATTTAAGCAAATCATAGAGTCACAAGTGGAAAGGCCGCAGTAATGACTGACTTTCGTTCGGCACTCAAGAGGCTCTTTAAAAAAGAAAGGATGTTCTTCTATATTATAAGGATGCCATTCATGAGGAGGTTCAGGACCAAAGAGTGTAATCGTTGGAATATCTAAGGCCGCGCAAATATGCTTAATCCCAGTATCGTTGCCTGCATAGAGTAGTGCTTTAGATAGGTGTAGCGGAAGATCTTTCAAGCTTGCTTTTAGGAGCTTAGTATTGGGAGGGAGGCCTAAACGATTGAGCTCTCGTTCTATTTTCTGATCACCAGGTCCTAGTGGAATTTCAACTCGAAAGTCTGGGTTCTTTTGATTTAAGAGTCTAGCAAGTTCTACATAAGACGTAAGAGGCCACATCTTAGTCTCTCTGGTGGCGACTACACCTAGAATAATTTTTCTTTCCTTTTCTACCGATTGCTTAATTTTTGCCTGAGGGCAGTAGTCTTTATAAGAGGGGATAGCTCCCTCACTAAAGTAAGTCCAAGCTGCATCTAAATCCCTTTGAATATTTGCTTTGATCTTACCCTGATTATGAACAATTCCTTTACTACTGTGATGATTATGAAAGAAGTAGCGGGGTCCACCAATGAACTTATAGGTATTGAAAAACTTTGCTGTTCTACCGCTTTGAAAAAATTCGACGACTGTATCTATGCCTTCTTTTTTCAACTTTTGACGACTCTCTTTCCATGAAGAAAGGTTTTTAAAATCTAGGGAGATGACTTTATCCGCTTTAGTTTCTAGATTCTCATAGAGGGGGGCGATCCATTTGGGTACTGCGTAAATGATACGAGTTTCTGGCAGAATTTCCTTTAGATACTGTATAGCACCAAGAGTGATAATAGAGTCGCCAAGTGCTCTGTTCTTGAGGACAAGCAAGGTCTTTGGGAGGGATTTTTTCATTGATTAATCATAGGTTAAAATAGAGGTGTTGTCTTGAAGAGTTTAATCATGGCGTTGCCTGCAGGAGAAGCTATGCTAATATAGTCATATCCAGTAGCGATATATAAAGAAAGACCTCTCTTCTTAGGATTACGATTGGCCAATTCAGTAAAAATTTCAGCAGCAATTATATGTTTTAATGAAGAAGACAAAATTTCTCGCTGTCTTAATTCTCTGTTAGGAATTGCAGATGAGATAATTGTTGTTGATTCGTTTTCTACCGATAAGACACCAAGTATGGCCCAAAGTTATCAAGAGGTAATTTTTTATGAAAACAAGTTTGTAGGCCATATAGAGCAGAAAAACTTTGCCCTATCCCTGTGTACACATGATGTGGTTTTAAGTTTAGATGCAGATGAAGTGATTGGTTCTGAGCTAAGAGATAGCATTTTAGCAGTAAAAAAGAACTTCATTGCCGAAGCCTACTCATTCAATCGATTAACTGACTACGCAGGATTTTGGGTTCGCCACAGCGGGTGGTATCCTGATGTTAAACTAAGGCTTGCAAGAAAAGATCTTGTTGTCTGGTCCGGGAGTAATCCACACGATTACCTTCACTTGAAATCTAATCAAGCGCCTGTATGGCTAAAGGGAGATCTACTTCACTATAGCTATGATTCCATTAGTGACCATATAGAACAAACTAATAAGTTTACGACAATTGCTGCAAAGTCTGCTTATGAGGCCGGAACTCGCTCAAGTATTTTTAAAGTTATAACGAGGCCACCTCTCAAGTTTTTGAAAGACTACGTTCTTAAAAGAGGTTTCTTGGATGGGCGCTATGGTTTAATAATCTGTACGATTAATGCTCTGTCAGCTTTTTTAAAATACTCAAAGTTATTAGAATTAAAAAATCAATCTTCACTTGAAAGAGAGCGGTAGTACTTCTTCTTCTTCTTTTTCAGAATGTCCTCTTTTTCTTTCTCTTGAGTTGCCTTTAGTAGCCTCTGATCTCTAGTGGAGTATATAGTACATGATGAAGTTAAAATACAGGCAAGGATAACAGCTCTCTTCACTAGCAAACCTTCGTTTGATGTTTATTACTGTATCGGATTGCTCGGTTAAAAACTTGAGTCTTTTAATGGTCCCAACCAAAATCTATACCCAGTACTTCGTCATCGTTTGCTAGGTTTTTTTGATACTGAATACTATAGATAGGCCCCAGTTTATGCTCGTCTCTTTCATCTTTTGATATCTCAAAACTTATCATTTCATTAAAATCCTCAGTAAAAGAAGGAGGCCTTCCAAGTGACATTTGATAACTTGCTTGAGCAGATAGACCATTTTCTGTATTACGAAATTGTGTATTTATAGTTGCCGAGCCACCTAACTGGCTTCCTTGGACACTTAAGCTGCCGGTAACTTCAGTAGACTCAGATAAATTCTCCGAATGTTGTGTCGTCCAAGTTACTTGTTCGGGGTGAAGTCCTTGCCCTTCGGAAGTATTAACAACATTATTCCAATCGTGATACGTCGAGGCTTTGAATTCACTACTGGCTCTTCCCTTTTTTGTTTTCCAATCTGCTCTCACCCCTGCATAGACAACTGTTGATGGGTCTATTCCATAATCATCCGCTAAAATAGTAGAGTTACTCTTTCTTCTTAATCTAGTCGTTGCAAGTTGGTTCTCAGATTGAATACCTGAGAAAGCTTTAACTTTAAAGTTATTACCAATATTCATGTCTGGAGAATTAAGCCTAAAATTTAAATGGGCATAAACAGAAATTTGATCAATGGTGACAAGAGTTCTGTTACCTTTTCTATTTGCAATGGCAGCGGAATAATCACTTTCCCAGCTTCTGCCTTTCATACTTCCGTTTAAGGCAACACCACTTACTTTATCCGCAGCACTTGTTTCTCCTTTAAAGAGGGTAGCCTGTCCAAAGTAAGTTTGAATTTGAGCTTTTTGAAGCATATAGTTTTTAGAAAAATGATGTCTGTCTTGGTTGGTAACATCCTTAAAAATTTGACCAACTTCTGTTGGGACTTGAGCTACAGGGGTGCCATTGGCATCATAAACTTTATAGAGAATACCTATGTCTGGAATTGTTGTGTCTTGTGTGAGCTGTGCATTTCCATGAACTTCGCTGTTCTCCGTTATGTAAGAGTAGTTTAATTTAACAATATTTCCCGGATTTTCTGGATCAAGAGCGGCTAAAATAGCATGCCTTCCATTTGTTGTTTTATAGGAAACCATATAAATACTAGAGTGAGCGACCCCTAACTCCTTTAGAATTTGAGATTGAGCAAGAGTAACATCTCGGCAAATACCACCGGGCTCATTGCTAGAGACTGATTGTAGCATTTCTTCAATAGTAACGATGCCTTCGCCTTCACTGCCAACTTGATCTGCCCTATCGTAATTATAATTATCACCAAATTTTCCACCAAAGTGAGAGGCCAGTCGAATTTTTTCTTCAAATGACAATTTATCTTTTATTTCATGGAGATAGTTCTTCCATTGGCTTGGATTTAAGATCATAGATCTGATTGAGTATTCACTAAGAATTAACCCTAAGGGGATATTTTGATTGATTATTTGTTGAGCATAAATGTGAAGCAGTCCAGAGCGCTCTGGGCCTGAAAGTGTGCTCCAATATGATTGAGCTTTGTTAGTCGCTAAGTAATCGCTCTCTAGGTCCTCAAGAGTTAAAATATTAAGGGCATTTGTATTTCCTTGTGCTGCAAGTGCATTCATGAAATTACGATAATTATTCTTTCCATAAGTACCTCTTGATTTGGCACTAGAGTCTTTAGATGTAAAAAAACCAGAATATGTTATTGAGAAATGACTTGTTTGTGCCACTATTTCGGGGGCGGTCGTTGGTACAGACTCGACCTCTTTAAGGCCAAAAAGCTCGAGTGAGTCTGCCAAGAGCTGTGTTGAAATAGAGAGGGCAATAATGAAAAGAGTTAATTTCAAAAAGTATCCTTTTCTATTTATATCGGCATATCTTTCTCTAAACTTGAGTTATTTTATCGGCAATAACTTTTGAAATGCGGCCCTAATAGGAGCAATAGGAGTTGCTCTATTGGCAATCCAGGGGAAATACCCTGAGATTGAGTCTTGAAGGTTGCCCTTGCTGGATACTGTGATGGCAATCGCAATGGGGCGAGAGTTGAGGCTTCCATGGAAAATAGGAGATCCAGAGTTACCCGGTCTGGTGGCACAATTGTGACCGATTCCATCTCCATCCTTAGGGTCAATAGGCTCGTCACCTACTTTGCACTTTTCATCAATATAGACATTTCGAGGATCATGATCTTCAGGAAATCCAATGAGTTTTACCTTTAGGGATCTCAACTCATTTACATTCTGGTAGGGTGATAGTTGGAATATTTCATTCTTGGTTAAGCTAATACATTTTTCTAGTTTGAGAATTACCCAGTCATTATCATTGAGGTTGCCTTTATGTGGGGTCCCCCAGGCAATAGGTTTGGCCGCGATAAGTCCTTTTTCTTTAATGGAAAGAAAATAGGCCGTATCATTTGATGTCATTTCTTTATCAGTACTTTTTACCACATGGTAAGCACTAAGCAGGTGGCACTGTGATATGTGAAATGCCGTACCCCAACTTGATAAATCTAGGCGATTTTTGAAGAGTCTGCCTACGCTTGGAGCGGCCTTAAGAGGAAGCTTTATTCTATCATCTCTTCCAAATATATTTGAGGGATTACGAACTAGCTGAGTACAGGAGCTAGAAAAGCAGAGGATAAAAATGGTAAGAAATAGATTGCGCATGCAATCTCTTCGGCCTTTTTCTTATAAAAGTTTACATATTTAAAGTCGGTGCACAGGCCTAAGAGGCCTTCTCAAGAGTTTGTAAGCTATTAGAGAGAAGAGGAATTCGAAGATGGAGCTCTTCCGCACCGGGGGATAAGGTGCAGAAGAGATCGACATCTTCGAATTCTCGTAGAAGAATGGGGGATACTTGATCTGCTGCTGGAAAGAGCTTATCAGTAGAGAGGGGAAGAGTAGGTCCATTCTTGGGGAAGATGAGGTTGCCACAGTCCCTGTGACAGAATGAAAAATGGTAATATTTTGAACAATGAGAAGTTACGATAGTGATTTTATCATCTTCTTTGAGCTTAATGATACCAAAGAGGATACGGCCAAGTCGGTTTTCAGAAATCCCAATTTCGCTAAGCTTACTAACAAGGGATAGGTTGAGATGATTCACTTGTGCCTGGTGAACAGCATCGATTTTGCTCTTTATAAGGTCTTCGATCGTTCTATTTTCTTGCATTCTATCGCCTTGTTACTCATTGATTAAGTCATGCCTTTGATAGCGAAGATTTTATTTGGGGTATATTCAGATTTCACTGCTATTTCATAATGTGTAAAACCAAATTTCCACAAAATGAAAAATCAAGGCTTTGGCAGTGTATTTCCTAAAAAACGAATTTCATTAACCTGTCTTTTCATTTTAATGAAAGCCCTCAACTTAAATCAGATAGTTGCGCAGTCTGGACCTGTAATTCTTACTCAGAAGGAGCAAAAGTATTGTTTCTTCAAAAAAACAATGGGAAATCAGTTTTCAAGATAAATATTTAAGGGGACTTCATTAGTGGATGCACAAATTAATTTAACCTTACCCAATGCCCAAAGCATTGTTAGTCAGCTGGTCGATATAGCCAAGACTAATAATGCCATGGACGTCATTGGAACTAGCACAGGCTGGCGCTGGCAGGAAGGCCTAATCTCACGAATGCCAAAAACCCGAACAGTCGCCGCAATTCTCACCAAGGCATTTAGTTCTGAAAATCCTATGGATTGGATAAGGAAGGTTCCTGATGATCTTAAGTGGTTTATAAAAGCTAATATTTTAAAAAATAAAGATTGGGATGATATTACGAGCTTTGAGGTCGACGATATCTATGAAACATACTTCTTAACTTCATGGTTTGGTGATCAAAGCTTACGCGAAGAGGTTGTTTTTGGATTTTGCTATTTTAGATATGCTAAAACAATAGACAATAGTATTGAAGAGTACGTTAATCCTAGTTCTGAGAAAATTCTATCACTTTTTCAGGGATGGGCAGAAACTAAATATGATGAATGCGTCTTGAAGTATGATTTGGGTGAAGTGCAAAGGAACAGTGAAGGCAGCTGGTATCAGTTTATTAATACAGAATCTTTTACTCGTTATACAGCAGAGTTAGCTATACTTAGAAATAAAGTGGTGGGATTTAGTTCAATATTTGATATGTGGAAAAGTTCTTTCTTTAGAGTTACCGATGAAGAGCATATTAAAATTGAACTTGAGATTAAAGCATTCTACGACGATTTAAGATCTCGTTATAATTCTAATAAAAAAACGAACCAAGAGATATCCACGAAATTAAGAACTTACTCTTTTTCGGCGATAACTCTACCTTCTGTTGGGGAGGTTTTGAAATGAACTCAGTCCTTTTAATAGTTTTACTAAGTTTTTTATCTATACCTACTAATTTTGCTTCCGGTAGTGGAGTTGGGGGTGGAACAGGAGGTGGTGGCCCGTCCATTGATGGGTATATTGCTGCTCCTGGCGTAAGTGGAGGTGGTGGTGCAGGTCACGTAATTGATACAAATGCTTTTGAAGACGAAAGAACCGTAATCATCTCCGGAGGAATCTGGGATCGCAACGAATTCGATGAGGATGTCTTTATTCTAGATAAAATGCCTGAGCTTCTTGAGGATTATAAATTGAAAATCAAACTTCCTAATGGAGATAAGCGAGAGGTTAAGGTTCTTGATGTTATTGATGAAGAAGTCATCGATTTAAGAGAGTCCGTTGGCGATCATTACTTAAGCCACAATAAAGAAGAAATTGCAAAGTTTACGGAAATTGTAAAATTAATCTACACAGACGGAATTGATACCGAAGCGACCAATCCTTTTGTGAATAAATCGTTTAAAGATATAGACAAAAGTGCTATTCTTCGGGCTTTGGACCAGAGTGAGAGGGTTATCTACGCTCGCTAAGAAAGCTTTCTTGGGTTATGAAGCATCCACCGAGGTTTCGATACTTTGTTGGATGCGGTAGTAGACGCTCTTTGAGATTTTGAGCACTTCGCAGATTTGGTTTGTTCTGCCCTTGAGGTGTTTGGCCGTGGCCTGGAAGGACTCTAGCTCTATTTTCTTGATGAGCTCTGGAAGGCCAGCGGATTTAATAATTTGCCTTTGTTTTTGAGTGAGAAGATCTTCTCCGTCTTCACTTTGATTATCTCTAACCTTTGGTAAATTCTTTGGTGTCACATAGGAAATCTCTTTTAAACTAAGTTCTAAAAGTAGAGACTGCAGCTCACGGTAATTTCCCTTCCACTGTCTTTGCTTTAAGAGTTCTATTGATTCATCACTAAAAGATATTTTGTGATCACTTGCTTCCTGCAGATGATAGAGTATCAGCTCTATTTCTTCTGCCCTTTGAGCTATAGAAGGAATATGGACGCAGGATAGGGATAAGCGGTAATAGAGATCCTCTCTAAAGCGCTTCTCTTTCATGGCCAGACCCAGGTCTTCACAGGTTGCTGTGATGAGCTGAAAATTGAGTTCAATGGACTTATTAGAACCTACTGGCGTGACACACTTCTCTTCGATTACTTTTAGAATTTTCTGTTGAGTGAGTAGAGGAAGAGTTGCTATCTCATCTAAGAAGAGAAAACCTCCATCGGCCTTTTCAAATAATCCCTTTCTATTTTCAACAGCACCAGTGAAAGCACCCTTGGTATGGCCAAAGAGCTCTGATTCTAAGAGATGGGCACTATACTCGCTAAGGTTCTTGGCGATGAACTTCTTACTGGGGTAGAGTTCTTTCACTATTTTTTCCACAAGGTGAGTTTTTCCCACTCCGGATTCTCCGCGGATCAGCACAGGTGCACTGGAGCGTGAGAGCAAGTTGAAGAGTTTGGTGACTTCATCATTGTAAATATTGCTGCCTCCAAGAAGGTGGCCTGGAACTACTTTCTTTGGAGGTATGAGAAAGTCTAGTAAGCCCTTCATATGATCATCTTCCTTGAAGACTCGATCAAAGCCTAGCTGGTATAAGGCGCGAGTTCTCTTCATATCTAAATGAGAAGAGACATAGAGGGGAGGGATGCCCTTGCTCTTGGCCCATGCGAGTTGATGATTGGAGCAATCGGGTAGCAGATCAGTGCATTTCTCATCAGCAAAGAGAATAAAAACTGAACGCTTCGAAGTTTTAAAAGAAGCGATATTAGAAATAAGAGTTGTTCTCACGCCCTTCTCATTAAGGAGGGCAATCAATTTGTCATTGCTTCCGGTATAGATAACTTCTCTTCTCACTTTGACTCCTAGTCTTTTTTAAAACTATTTCTAGAATAAAATGAAAGAAGAAAGTAGCACTATTTCACTACTGCATTAATGAGACTTTAATGAAAGAGGAGAGTACTTAAATAACTAAGAATCAAGAACTTATCTATTTCATTAATGAGAAATTAGCTCAGAAGAGACTCAAAGTCCTTCATTGTCAGCTTACCCGTAAAGAGTTCTTGGTCATCATCTGAGTGAAGAAGATCTTTAAAGAGCTCTTTCTTCATTTTCTGAAGCTCTAGAACTTTCTCTTCGACTGATCCCTTGATGATAGGGCGGTAGACTGTGAGGGTGTTTTCCTGGCCAATTCTATGGGCCCGGTCAATCGCCTGGCTTTCTACGGCCGGATTCCACCAAGGGTCCATGATGAAAACGTAGCTAGCGGCAGTAAGGTTGAGCCCTACACCACCGGCCTTAAGCGAGATGAGAAAAATGGGTGCTTTTCTTTCTTGAAAGATTTCAACTTGGCTTTGGCGCTTCTTAACTGTTTGGGTTCCATCAATTCTTGCCATCTTCCAGTGCTTCTCATGAATAATTTTTTGGATGATATCAAGGTAAGTCGTAAACTGGCTGAAGATGATGGCCTGATGCCCTTCTTCCATAATTTGCTCAAGAGTATCCATAAGAAACATGATCTTAGTGGAGTCAACCTTAGGTGCTTTGAAATCATAATCGGAAGTTTTATTCTGCCATAAGCATTTCTGCCTAAGCTCAAGAAGTCCTCTTAGAATTTCTCCATACTTCTTCTTAGAAGGAGCATTCTCTATTTTACTCTTGATACTGACTAAGCTCGCCTTATAATTCTGGTCTTCTTTTTCAGAGAGACCGAGATAGACATTATTTTCAATCTTAGGAGGGAGGTCTGTTAAGACTTGATCCTTAGTTCTTCTTAAAATAAAAGGAGCAGCTGTTCTTCTTGCAAGTAGTCGGCTCTTCTTATTAGAAGAAGTTCTAATAAATTGTAAATCGCCCCAAATTCCAGGAATTGACAGGTCAAGGACATTGTAGAATTCAGCAAGGTCATTCTCTACTGGTGTACCAGTTAAGCAAATGCGAAAATCAGCTTTAAGCTTTCGTGCAGCAAAGGCCCCAAGAGAGCGTATATTCTTCAAGTGTTGAACTTCGTCGAGAATAACCACATCAAAGTGTTGTTCGGCAAATGTCTCATCTATTTCTCTTTTCATAACGCCGTATGAAGTTAAGATGATTTTCTTATCACTAGAGAATTGGCGATCGCCGCCATGATAGATGTGAACGTCAATATCAGAGAATTTCTTAAACTCAGCTTCCCAATTGAGAAGAATAGTTACAGGACAAACAATCAGGACATGATTGATATCTTCATAGATAGAGGTCAGAAATGTAATAGTTTGGAGAGTCTTCCCTAGGCCCATGTCATCAGCAAGACAGGCACCTAACTTATTTTCATGGAGGAACTTAAGCCAGTTATAACCATCCTTCTGATAAGGGCGTAGAATATCAACGAGTTTAGGGGGAAGGGGATACTCTGGCATCTCCTCTAGAGTTGCGAGGGACTCACAGAGATTAATCTCATCTGGAGTTAGTGCTCCATCTATTCCAAGCTTACGCAGTTCAAAGAGCTCAAATATTCTAGCGCGATTAAAAGGAAGCACAAAACGATTCATCGTTTCTGCTTCGGCCTCATCTTCTTTTGCTTCAGAATTCTCTTCACCGTTATTTGTTTCATACTTACTTTCAGCTTCGTACTTAGTATATTTCTTCACAAAGCGAAGCAGATCTTTTTGTTCCTTCGTTAAGAGGATCAGACCATCTTTTGTAACGGCCAGACCATTATCGAGGTCAACATTATCAACAACGGACATATCAGCATCGTTAACTTCAAGTTCAAGATCAAACCAATTTGTTGTTGTGCTCTTTCTTTCAAAACGAATTTTAGAAGACCAGCGGCTGATCTCATTGCGGTCGTAGTAAATCTGAACTCCATGGGCCAGAGTCCGAGTATGGAATTCACTAAGCCCCTGAAAGAGAGTTGAGTTGGGAAGGGCATAAGTTAATTCGCGACCTTCACCATCATACTTTGAGAAGCGAAAGAACATCTCGCCAAAGCATTTATAGAGGGCCACATAGAAATCTCTTAGAAAATTATTTTGGTAGCGGCAAAGACTCTTGGTTTTACCATTATAAAGTAAGGCCTGGGGCTGTGAGATTGTATACTCAATGAGATTTTGCCAGTAGTTCTTTTGGCTACTTGTATGAAGGCTTGTTTTATAAACTTCCATTTCGGAGTCAAAGGATTCATAGATCTTTGCTACAAAGTCATAAGCATCTTTCTTAGTTCTAAATGAAGACAGTTTCCCACCTTGAAAGGTGAAGGACCTTAGAAAGTCGGGCGCATGAATGAGGTTTTCTTCAGGATCTAGGAAGAGAAGGTTAATCTCAATTTGATTGCCCTTCTTGGCCTTATTAAGATGGATACGAGCTGTTGCATCAAATACTGGAATATCGCCAATAGGAATATCATCTACTGTAACTTCTAGGTACTGCTCTGAGATACCTTGGGCTATTTTGATAAGGTCGTTAACATCAAGGCGTGTGCCTTGAATTCTAATTTTTTGGATGAGGTCTTTTAATTCAGAAGGTAAGTGAAAGCACTGACCATTTTGCCAATTAAAGAGGTATAAGTTTTCAAACAGTGAGATCTCTCTCGTTGTTTTTTCTTCGTCATTAATATGTTTAAAGCGCAGTAGTGGTAGGCTTTCCATTTCACCAGAGGCTTCATTGAAGTGTTCATTAGAAGTGATTTGGATATTAAGCCTTCCTAACCAAGTTTCTGGAATAGGAAAATTAACGATTTTCTTAGAATGAAGAAGGTACTGAAGGCTTGAGTATGCTGAATTTGAAGGAGCTCTTTCTAACTGGTGGGGAGCTGTGATGATTGTTCCATACTCATAGGCATTAACAGCAAAAGTATTCTCCAAAGGTATTGGAGGGTGTGACATATTTTCAGAAAGGGCATCAAAATTCTTCTCATTCATAAGGTGAATATGAAAAGTCAGAAAAATGGCAGCTGAGTGGGGACAGTGGCCTTCACTCGTCCATCTATGGCAATCACAGTTTGAGGAAACGGGCCCTTCAGGCGTATCCTCAAGTCTCTTCTTATAGACAATCTTTGTTTCGTGAGTTCTATCCTCTCGAACAATGCCACTAACGATGAAGTAAGTCTCTGGGGTTCCCTTAGAGAAGGAGACGCTAACGCGAGAGAGCTGGAGGAGCCTCTTTGCATCTTCTATTACTGGTCGTTTGAAGTAGCTTTCTGCTAAAGCTTGAATATTCTCGGGGACTTGCCATTGACTCATATGAGTGGATTTTCCTTATTCTAAAGTGATGAGAAAGTTTCAATTATAAGCGAAAAAGCTTGAAAAATCTCTATATAGAAGGTCTTTATGGGAATAAAAAAACCCGAAGATAGGTCTTCGGGTTTGACTCTCTTTTAAAGTGATTTGTATGCGTTAAAATGACTTACTGCTCACGCTCTCCAGTAGGAATAGTTCCTTCAAGGTAAGCCTTGAGAAGCTTCGCTCTACTGGGGTGACGAAGCTTGCGGAGTGCCTTAGCTTCAATCTGACGAATTCTCTCTCTTGTAACGAAGAAATCTTGACCAACCTCTTCAAGAGTATGGTCTGACTTTTCACCAATCCCAAAACGCATTCTCAATACTTTTTCTTCACGTGGAGTTAAAGTTGAGAGTACTGCTCTGGTTTGTTCAGAAAGAGTAACACTCATAACAGCATCGGCCGGCGAGATGATCTTCTTATCTTCAATGAAGTCACCAAGTGAAGAGTCTTCTTCTTCCCCAATTGGAGTCTCAAGAGAAATGGGCTCTTTAGAGATTTTTTGAACTTTCTTAACTTTCTCTACGGGAAGCTCCATGCGATCAGCAATTTCTTCGGGAGTTGGCTCACGCCCTAACTCTTGAATAAGTTGTCTTTGAGTTCGCACCATCTTGTTGATTGTTTCAATCATATGCACTGGAATACGAATTGTTCGGGCCTGATCGGCAATTGCACGAGTAATGGCCTGGCGAATCCACCAAGTAGCATAAGTTGAGAATTTATAACCACGGCGGTACTCAAACTTATCAACGGCCTTCATTAGACCAATATTTCCTTCTTGAATGAGGTCTAAGAATTGAAGACCACGATTTGTATATTTCTTAGCAATAGAAACAACAAGCCTTAAATTGGCCTCAACAAGTCTGGCTTTCGCCTCATCAGCTTTTCTTTCACCATCTAGAATAATTTTATAAACGCGATGGATATCATCGAACTCCATTCCTGCATCAAGAGATAGTCTTCTTAGTTTTCTAAGAACATCTTCTTGGTTACGAATGAGTTGTTCAATTTTTGTATCAGTTGTAAAAAGATCTTTAGCTAATTTTCTTTTGAAAACATCATCATCTAAGACTTTGTCATAAACAACACGGTACTCATCAAAATCACCAACTTCTAGAAATTTAAAGATACGATCTTGTTGATCATATAATTCTCTAAATTGCATGTAGTACTTCTTAACTGGCTCAACAAAGCTATTGATGATCTTTCGATTGAAAGTTAAGTCAGTGAGAATAACACCGATCTCTTCCATCTTCTTATTTTGGTCGTCATCAAACTTCTTGAGGGTTCCATCTTCATTTTCAACTTCTTTGAGAAGGCCACCAATTGTGTCGCAGGTCTCAAAGATAGTTTTCATGAATTTGTTGATTTCTCTTGTCGAAGAGTCATCATCAAGGCCGCGCACAAGTTCTTTTACATATTCCGTTTGATTTTCTTGGCTTTCAACTTTTGCTTTGAGGCCAACAACTTCATTCAGTGCGTGGGAAGATTTAAGGCAGGAAAGAATAATTTCTCTTTCACCTTCTTCAATCTCTTTTGCAATGACAACTTCTCCCTCTCTAGTAAGAAGGGCAACTGAGCCCATTCTCTTGAGGTAGAGTTTAACTGGATCCGTAGAAGCAGACTTAAGCTCGGCCTTCTCTTCTTTGGATAGTGTTTCTTCAATAATCTCAGTACCGTCTAAACGGATGCCATCATCATCCTCTTCGGTTTCCTGATTGTGAATGTCAATCCGTGCTTCTTGGATTGTTTCCATGATTTCATCAACCATCTCAGGATCTACGATACTTACGGGAATGGCGTCGTTAATTTCCTCTGGTGTGAGGTAATTCTGATCTTTTCCCTTGATCAAGAGTTTTGAGAAATCTTTGGAGTTAATAAAGGCGCCAACAACTGACATTGAATCTCCTTAAAAGTTTTTGCCTATAAATTCGCTAAAGCGATTTTTTCTTTCCCTTAGGGGTAGCGCGTACCTGCGAGATTTTCTTATCAATCTCGAGCAGCTCAGTGAGAACTCTTTGTTGTTCCTCTTGAGTTTGCGCCTGTGCTTGTTCTAATTTTAAAGAGTTCTTCTCTTCTTTGAGTTGCTGCACTTGCAATCTCTTTTTTATATCAGCAATCATTTGGAGAGCGACCTTTTCATCAAGCGATGTTCTGCGGTAACGATAAAGGGCACCGCCAGCTACGGCCGTAATCTCTGCTGATAGATTGTCTTGATTCATAAGTGTAGAAACAACCGATGGATACTCAGATTCGTCAATCTCATACATTAAATCTTTCAACTTTAAAATATACTCTTTTACATCAATATTTCCCACAAAATCAAGGAGTTCGGTTATTTCATCGTTGAGTAAAAGTTCTGGATGTTGGACTAACTCTTGCAGGAGACTTGTCTCAACGGAGGTTAGTTTTCGATCGATCCTTACTTTGCCTCTTTCTAATTCTCCCACTTCAAGGAGTTCCTCACTTTCAATCTTGTGAGGCGCAGCTACTTTCACCCTTTGGCTCCCTTCAAGGAAGTCGGTGTAGCTCTTTATAATTGAGCTCGAATCTGACTGAAGTCCGAGTCGCTTGGCCCAAGTTACGGCTCTTTCTGTTGCGGAAAGTGTGTTCTTTAAAGGACTTATAACCTCGAAAACCTTTTGAAGGATCTCAAGCTTCCTCTCGGACAGGGCCGGAATTGGTTCAGGCATGAGTTTTTCAATCTCAATATCGATGAAGGGTTTAGCTTCATCAATCAGCTTCTGCATAGAAACAGGACCTTCTGCACAAAGAAATTCATCTGGGTCTTTATGTTCACCAAGGTTGAGAAATAGAGGCGTAACGCCTTGATTCATGAATTGAGAATTAATTCTTGTACCTGCCTTCCATCCTGCCAAATCGTTATCAAGGCAGAGTATGACATTCTTGCTTAAGGAGAGGACTTTTATGAGAGAGCTCTCACCGAGGGCAACTCCCATAATAGCGACACTATTTTCAAATCCATTTTTAAAGAGTGCCACTTGATCCATATTTCCTTCCGCAATTAAGACAGAATCCTTCTGTCTGATCATACTTTTTGCAAGGTGTAGGCCATAGAGGAGGTTCTTCTTATTAAAGAGGAATGAATCCAGTGAATTGAGATATTTAGGTTTGATATCGTCACTAGTAGAGCGAGAAGTAAAGCCAATCACTTGGCCGAAGTGGTCCCATATAGGGAACATTATTCTGTCCCTGAAGGTATCATAGTGGGACTTTTCTCCATAAGTGCTCTTCTTGATAAGGCCGACTTCTTCAGCAACTTGGAGGGCAAAGCCTCTTTCTTTTTCTTCTTTAATTGAACAGAGGTAATCAAAGAGCGCCCTAGCATTGGGAGCAAAGCCAAGCTGATAAACTTGAGCCGTTTCTTGGCTAAGGCCTCTCTTGCTTAAGAAATCATTGAAGGCAGGATGCTTACCGGTTTCAGCTAATTTTCGATAGAGCTTAGCAGCGGTGGAGAGAAGCTTCTTACCCATTTCAACTTTGGGTGAAGCTTTTCGCTCCTGATGGTAGTCATCAAAGTTCCATCCTAGCTTATCGCAAATATCACGAAGAGCATCCATGAAGTCCAAGTTGCGGTAGAGCCGCACAAATTTGATAGCGTCCCCACCCATATTATCGACGAAGCAAAACCACATACCTCGTTGATCGTTAACAGTGAGTGAGGGAGAGTGGTCATCATGGAAAGGACAGACAGCTAATGTCTGGGTTCCTTTTTTAACAGTATGGACATAGCGGCCAATGATTTCCGATATCGGAATATCCTTAATACGACTAATAAGTTCGTCAATGGAGCCGGACATGATAGTTCTGTCTAAACCTTTTTAGAGATGAGTTCGAATGCTTTTATAGTATCATTCTTTTTTAAGAATATTTTCTCAAATTTAGTTTGAAAGCTAGCTAAGTAATGATCCGGATGCTCTTGATAGAGATCAAGAGTGCTGAGCTTAATGTCAAAGCGGCTTGTTACTTCTGGGTCCTGCATGACATCAATCATCCATTCACCATAGCCACGATGGTCAGTCTTAACAAAGAGCGTCCCACCTGGGCGCAGAACTTGATAAGCGGCTTTTAGAAAGGGAGTTTGAAATAATCTCTTCTTGTGGTGCCTCTTCTTAGGCCATGGATCTGGAAAGAAATAGAAGAGCTTATCTACTTCTCCCTCTTCAAACATAAACTCAATTCTCTCCCCTCGAGCTCGCAGGTATTTAAAGTTCTTATGAGGGTGCTTGGCCAGTTTTCTGGCGAGATTATAAGAGCGCTTAAAGCGAAAATCGATACCTACAAAGTTAACGTCAGGGTTTTCTTCACAGAAGTCGTGCATGAAGTGGCCATAGCCCGTTCCAATTTCTACGCAAAGATCAGCATCACGTTTAAATACGTTCTTCCAATTGCCAGAGTGCTCCTCGGCTTCATTATCTCTCATGACAAACTCATCAAATTCTGTGAGCTTCTCATGATAGGGAGGGATGATA
>CALHBL010000135.1 GCA_937930825.1 uncultured Bacteriovoracaceae bacterium | reverse complement strand
GAATTCTCCCTTAGCATCAAAGTTAGCAAGAGTTGATACGCCACTTGTATAATCAGGGGCCATGATGATCTTTGCTGAGTAGAGACCGTCATCATTCTTAGTAAATGTGAAGTATCCATCTTCAATTTCAGCTTCATACTTACTGTCAAAACCGTCTAATAATTTAAGCTTCTCTGTTAGGGTATTGTAACCTCTATCTGTCTTACTGCCTTTTGTGGCCGTACACTCAATTGCCATTGCAGAAGTCATTGTTAGAATAATTGTTGCGATTAAAATTTTCATAGTGTCCCCATTGTTGATTTATAGCTGGCCACAATAGGTGATTTTTTTAAGAATTAATATGTCTTAGTCTAAATTTACATAGTGAAAAGAGAGGCTTATTCAAATTCACAAGAAAAAGAAGTGATAGAGAGAGTAAAAAATACAAAAGAATAGATAAATATCCTCATTATGGCATTGTCAGGCCATGAAAAAAACCATCTCTATATTTTCTCTTTTCTTTTGTCTTAATTCATACCCAGCACAAAATCACTTCTACAGCTTTTCAGATGACGCCTTTAAAAAGGAAATCGATGAACTCTTGATAAGTGTTAAATCTCACCTGATCGGAAGTATAGAAGTTCCCGCCGAAACCCACATGACCAATAGGGTTTTCTTAAGCACCATGTATGATGCCGCAACAGATACTTTAAATATTGCTCACAATGACCACCCCTCTATTATTCATGAATTTGGTCATCATGTTTTTGATTATAATTTAGTAAAGAATATTCCCATCTGGGATTACTTCAAAGTAAGAAACTCTATAAAGTATAAAGAAATCTCAAAAGTATTGCCCGGTAAGAAAGTAGAGCTGCAGAAGTGGAAGAAGTCTCTTGCACAAAGAAGCAATAGTTCTTCTTATAGAAAGTATGCGGGCAAGAAAATCAAAGAATTAACAGGTGAAATAAATGATTTAGAAAGAGTTCTTCCCTATGATAGCGACTACGCCGCCATCATCAATACATCAAATATATTCAAGCGGTTGACTCCTTATCAGGAATTATTCGCAGATGTCATGACCATAAACTATTTGGATGATTGGGAGAGTATTTATGACTCCGCTCTTTTAATTACCGGCAATCCACAAGAATCAGAGTTTCGAAAATTTACGCTTATTAATGACCTAGAATACGATTATAAAGATCCCTATTCCCACTTCATATCATTTAAAAGCTACCTGAGAAATAAGCACAAGAATGCCAAGGATATTAACTTATCCTGCGCCTATAGCACCATTGCTGATAATCTTGAAAAAGACCTCGTTAGTACAAAGGGAACATCCATCAGTGATATGAACGGTATTCTTATTACCGATTATGGCCACTGTCTTGAGGCTTTAACGCAACCATAGTGCTAAGCTCGCAGTCCAATTCGGAACTTCCTAATTGCTATTTCTGGAGGCCTCATTAAGAGTACCGGAGATTAAGTTCACTCTGAATACTGGGAATTCTTCGTTGGAGTCTATGGGGTGAACTACTTCAATGACATTTCTCTAAAGGGATCAATTGGCGAGGGCGGCTTTCGTTTTTACTTCTAGATTTATCATTAGAGAACGCTTTGTGAAATATCCACAATAAGGTGAGGTGCTTGCTATTTATATAGTGTCTACCAATCATACAACTTAAATATTTTAAGTAACTTACCTGAGACGATTGACGCAACAACAGCTACTTACTAGTGGACTGGGGAATTACATTTGATCGCAAGAAAAGATCTAAGGTTTGGGTCATGGGTTTATTTCTAAGAGAATAATTTCGCTCTTTCTTATCTCTAATCTTCTCTTTTCAAATTTGATTTAGCGAGCTCGCTGTTAGCGTAAGGATAATAGACAGGCTTTTCCTTTTTACTGACTTAGTGTTTGTTTAATGAATTGGTTTGTGCTGCGTGTTATTGTCTTAAAAAAGTCTATATTAACTAAAGCTTTGAAGAGAAATCAATGATTTCTACTATTTATAAGGTGAGTTCCATGAAGAAGGTAATTCTATTAAATTTAATCCTCCTTGCGATGAACACTTCTGCCGATGGTTCGTGCCAGATTGAAGCAGGGAGCTCCCCAACAGTTATTAAGTCACAGCGGTCTGGCTCATACCTGATGCGAGTGGTTGATGATGGCAATTGGCTAGACGAGGCAGCAAACTCAACAAAAGAGAGAAGAGCTCTTAGCACCATAAGAGAGATGATTGCCTATCCACGAGACTTTGATATTCAGGAGTATGATAGTTTCTTAAAAACTATCCATGATGAGCTGTTAAGTGCTGATTCATGTCTCTATAAACGTCTTGGGGTAAATGGAGTAATCCCTCTGTCTTATGTTCTCTTTGGGCTCGAGGCCAGCTTTACGGAAAAGGTGAATAGCACTAGAAGTTTGACTTCTGAACAAAAAGAAATGGTCTTAAATACTCTAGAGAATTTATATGAGCTCTATCAAGAGTATGGCGTAGAGGCAGAGCATGAGTTAGCTCATGAAGCATTCAATCATGACCTCTATGAGTCACAAGTTTCTATGTATGGTTATTACAAGAATATGACTATGAAGAAATTGGATGACTTGAAGAAGAGGTTGGAAGATCCAAGAAAGAGCTATATAGAAACAGCGAAGCGCTTTCTTCGATTTAGCCTTGGCCTAAGAAGAATGCAGTTTCGAGATGAAACGATAAGCACTGAAGAGAGTATGAGTAATTTTGAAAAATACTTTAAGCTCTATAAAGATATTCTGACAAAGAAAATCCTCCCTGGAGACATTGAAGATAAGAAACTCGTCTCTATAGAAACTGCTGGTGATATCTACCTTGAGAGAGGTATTTATCAGTTAAGTGAAGATACAACACTCATTGAAGCTAAGGGGAAGTTTAGTATGAGCCCCTTTTCTTTGATAGAAAACACTGGCGTGGCGGACTCTACGTCTTCGGAGCTGAAGTATATAAAATCCAATCTTGAAATTAAAGCTGATACTTTAGGAGATGTCTTTGTGGATTTATCCGCTAGAGAGTTAGGGTTTAATGAGGTTACTTCTGATTTATTGAAAGATGCTTATGACGTTAAGTATGATGACGGGGCGACTACTAGAAAGTGTGGAGACGATACAGAATGGAAGAACTGTTCTGGCCGTGGAGTTTGGGGTCATATTCTTGCAAAGATCTGTTATAATTTTCCTCAAAAGAGAGCAGAAGTTTTAGCAAGATATAACGCTACCTGCAGAAACGTGCCAACGGAAAGCACAAAGAAAATAACAGACGGAAGAAACGGCAGACGTGGAGTTGATGCTGGTGATTTGAATATTGACCTTACTGGAAATACTAAGATGAAGGGAAGTATTCTCTTCGCTGCAAAAGGTGGTAATGGTGAGGATGGGCAGGTTAGTTCCGATAAAACCCATGGAAAGAGTGGGAATGGAGGCAGTGGAGGTCGCGGAGGCACTCTAACTATTGAAGGTTTCTCATCTAGCTCTAATGCAAAAGATGACCGAGTACTATCTCTCTCCTCTTTCTATGCTGGTGGAGCTACTGGAAAGCAAGAAAAAGATACAGCAAAGCTGTCTAAGGTCAACGTAAGGATACCGAGTGAAGGGCAAGCAGGAAGTGTGTCTCTTATAGACTCGTTAGGGGCTATCGTTAAGCTAGATTCGACAGACTTGAATTCTTCCAAATCAAAATTAGTTAATGGAATTGATTACGGTGATATCTACAGGCTAAGAAATAGTATTCGAAAATTCTTACGAAACTATAAGAGAGAAGCCTTTGCTAAGGTTATGAGTGACCATGGCCTATCGAGCAATGAAGATATGAGCTTGATCATAGGAAATGAAGTAAATTCCTATATGATATATCCGCAGCGAAGAGATTTGAATACACAATCTCAATTAAACAAAGAAATTAGAAATACCTATGGAGTGAAGATCCCTTTGATGGAGTTTATAATTCCTCACAGGAAAATGATGCAATACTTAGATGGCAAATTTTCCGTTTATCGTAATCTAAAAATAAGAAGAAGAATGGAGATCTCTTACGAAAACCAAAAGTTTGTATTTAAGCAAGTTAATGAGGTTGCAGCGACTTTTGAAAAGGCCGAGCTTGTTAAAGAGCTCTATAGAATAGAAGGAGAGAAGCCTAAGCAAGGGTTTTACTTATACCCACGAAAGAGCAGAGTAATTGTTGAGTCTAAAGATGAAAACCACTTGCGCTATGATGAAAGTGATACTCTTTACTATCAAGAGAAATTTCATAGTGCTAAAGTTCTTGGTCTGAGTAATGATATGACTTTCTACAATATTACTTTTGGTGAGGACCGCCCTGAAGAAGGGTATTCTCTTGAAGCAGATAAGGGTAGCATGTCCTTTAAACCCGATCTGACTTACCCCTATAATGAAATCGTTGAATCATCAAATAACTCAGGACTTTATATTTTTCGTCATGATGAAGACTCAAATTCTAATGCATCTAAAATGACTTTCTTTGAAGAGTCATCGATACTTAATTCCTTAGAGTTAAATAATAATCTATCACTAGAGGAAGTTGAACAACTCT
>CALHBL010000134.1 GCA_937930825.1 uncultured Bacteriovoracaceae bacterium | reverse complement strand
GAAAAAGGAGTAATTTCATCACGACTTAGACTAACAACCTCATAGACTTGATTTAAAGGAATTACAAAGCGCTGTTTCTGACAGTCAATAACAAGGCCGTCAACAATAGCAAGAGTTAAAGGTAGTGCAATTTTAAACACTGAGCCTTTCCCTAGCTCACTGGAGACACTTACCTCTCCTCCAAGCCCTTCAATATTAGTTTTAACTACATCCATTCCAACACCACGACCACTTACTTCAGTTACAACTTCCTTAGTCGAAAATCCTGGATGAAAGATTAGATTAATGAGATCATGCTCGGAAATATTCTGATTAGCTGTTATTACTTTATTTTCAATTGCCTTTCTACGAATTACATCTGGGGGAATACCTTTACCATCATCCTTTACTTCAATAATTAAGTTATTTCCTTCATAATAAGCACGAAGCCAAACATTCCCGGCTTCACTTTTATCATTCATTGTTCGGTCTTCAGAAGACTCAAGCCCATGATCTACTGCATTTCTAATTATATGAACAAGCGGATCTGCAATTTGCTCTAAAATCGTCTTATCGACTTCAGTGTCTTCGCCCTCAATAATAAGATTAACTTTCTTACCCAGTGCTTTTGAAGTATCACGTACGATACGATTCATTTTTTGAAATGTTGTCTTTAATGGAAGCATACGAAAGCTCATTGCAATCTCTTGTGCTTCCTTGAAAAGTTTACTCATTTGGCCAATTGAAGTATTACTTAACTCATCTTTAATAAATTCGTAACGACGCTGGTTAATTACAGTCTGAAGAATAATAAGCTCTCCTACGACATTATTTATTTGATCAATTCTAGAAAGCTTCACCCGAATACTTTCATCTTCCTCTACTTTCTTAGCTGGCTTTTTTACAACTTTCTTTTTTTCAAGTGGTACTTCTTTTTTTTCAACCACTTCTTCAGGTAAGTTATTAAACTTCAAGCTCTTATCCGCTTCAGAGTTTATATCAACTCCTGCCTCTGCTAACGATTCCAAAGCAGCTGCATTCATTTCTACATTTGAACTGGCATCATTTTCTTCAGTTCTTGAACTAGTTGGAAGGTCCAAACCAGCTTCGGCCATTGACTCTAAAGCCGCGGCACTCATTTCAACTTTTAATTCTGATTTCTCTTCGTTTAAATTTGTATTAGTTGGAAGATCTAGTCCAGCTTCTGCCATTGATTCCAAAGCGGCCGCACTCATTTCAACATTAGGAGCACTAACCTCCGCTGCTTCATCAAAGCTATCAGCACTAGGGACGGCCATTTCTTCTTCTACTTCTTCTACTTCTACTTCTTCTGGAGATGAATCCACAGACTCAGCAGGTTCTTCAGAAGAGCTACCATTTGTTAATCCTTCAAGAAGTTTGACAATATCATCCAATTCAAATCTTGCATCAAGATCTTCAGTCAAGCCTTCAACCATCTCTTCGACTTTATCTTTAAAAGACAAAAGTCCGGAAACAATCGAGTCAGTTATCTCAATATCACCATCTTTAATTTTTAGAATTAAGTTTTCAGCAATATGAGTAAGTTCAGCAAGCTGTTCAAAACCAACGGCCCTTGAAGTGCCTTTTAAATTATGTGCCAACCTAAAAATACTATTAATAAGCTCAGGGTCATCCCTAGTAGACTCAAGGTCCAGAAAGGCTTCTTCCGCTTTTTCTAAAAGGTCAACAGACTCCGCTAAAAAGTCTTGCTTTAGTTCAATTTCAAATTCGAGTTCATCCATAGTTTCTTTTTCGGTTTTTTAAATAGAAACATAAGTTTAAATCTTAAATTTAAAATTTTCTTAAATGGGCAACTTTTATCTTATTGATTACTATTCTCAAGAGAGTTTTAGTAAGATATTCTAGTATTGCTTTAAAGCCCCTCATCATCGAGTATCAGAATACTGACTGTAAATTCGTTGGTAATTTCAAATAACTACCTCCCTGATAAGGGGAGGGGAAGGAAAAAGTTACCCCATCACTTATATAGTCATACCGTTTGAGTTTTCAAGTATTGAAAACTCACTTAAAGACTTGTATACCCGAATGGTACTAAGATTCAAGTTACGTGCCTTTAGACGTGCTGCTTGAGTTCTTTTACCTGAGCGGTAGATTCTTTTTTAAAAGAGAGAGAGAAAGGGGGCTAAATCACTCTTATTCATTGAGCTGTAATTGCTAAATCTAAATTTTGGAGATTTATCTTTATCGATCAAGAGCGCCCTTACCCCTTCTTTAAAGTCATAATGAACTCCAAAGAGCTTGGCCAGTTCAAGATCCATCGCAATACACTCGGCCAACCCCTTAGACTTGCTCCAATTAAAAAGGTGCCAGGCCACAGCGCTAGAGAGCCGTGAACCTGCGAAATAGGTTGTCAGAGAACTTTTTAGAAAAGGAGATTTGGTATGCGTAAGTGTTAGCTCTGCCCATGCATGAAAATCTTCACAACTATCCATTGTTTCTATAGCACTTATTTCAAGGTCAACCTCTTTGAACTCTGCCAGTCTATTAGGTGGAGTTTCTAAATTGAGTTTTTCTAAGAGCGATGTATCTTTATTTAAGAGAGGGAGAATATGCCCTTTTTCTTTCGTGGCAAAGACTTGATCGGTCAGCCCTAATAATTTAGCCCAGTGAGCATCTATACGTGCTCCACACATTCCCATCAAGATCCTCCACCGAAAGGGAGCACGTCCTAAGAAGAAAGAGCTTCCCACATCTGGAAAGAAACCTATTGTTACTTCTGGCATAGAGAATAAGGCGTCTTCAAAGCAAAGCCTTTCACTACCACCAGAGAATAAACCAAATCCTCCCCCGAAAACAACCCCATGGGCCAAGGTGGTAACTTGCTTAGGGAACTCATGCAAGAGCTGATCTACTCGGTATTCTTTCTTAAAGAAAAAGTCGATTTCTCTTCCTTTATCTATTCCCTTTAGTAATGAAACGACATCTCCACCAGCACAGAATGCCTTCGGTCCGTTTCCTCTAATAACTACTTTCGCAACAGATGCATCTTCTTTGAAATTATTCAAGATGAACTCTAATTGATCAATCATATCCTCATCCAAAACATTGAGCTTGGACACGCGATTTAAAGAGATAATACCCAGTCCTTCGCGGATGATGCTTTCAACTTTCAATTCTTTGACCATTTCAATCCTACTATCTCAATCATTCTACAAAGAGAAAAAAAAGGCCCTCAATCATGAGGGCCTTCATACTTATTTAAATCTTTTCTTTAACCTTCTACTTCTTCTTCGCCGGAGCAGGTTTCTTAGCATCGGCCTTTACAATTTCAATAAGCTCTACATCAAAGACAAGAGTTGCTCCACCAGGAATTTTTGGAGGTGCACCATTGTCACCATAGGCAAGTTCAGAAGGAATTACTAATTTAATCTTTCCACCTGTTTTTACTTTTTGAACACCTTCAGTCCAACCCTTAATAA
>CALHBL010000133.1 GCA_937930825.1 uncultured Bacteriovoracaceae bacterium | reverse complement strand
TTATTGGGTGATGAAGGCATTTGGTTTAAACTTCAACCTGCATTTACTGGCTGGGCCATTGGTGGCTTTATGCTCTATAAAGTTAGAGTAGGAAAGGGCTTGATGCAAGAAATGATGGATAGTATGCCCCAAGAAAATAGTTTTCCACCTGATATATTTAAAATAATGGAGAAGCATATTGCGCTGTTATTCTTCTGCTACGGAAGCTTTATGGCCTTTGTCGCTATTAACTGGAGCACTGAGAAGTGGCTATTCTACAAAACTATAGGTTTCTATATTGTCTTTGCTCTTTTCTTTATTGCCGAGATGTTGTTTATCCGTCATTTGATGAAGAAAAGGGCCAGTAACCAATTGAAGGCCGAAGTCCTTAAAAATTTTAGACCATAAATAGTATGCCCTTGTAAGTGATGGGAGACACTATCCGTCGGGCTCCTACCCTTTAGTTGACAGTCTTTGTCGTATTTCTCTTTTTCTGAGGCTCTCCTTTTCTAGAAGGAATAAGAGATATTTTTTCCTTTTTTTTAAATAGGCTGCCTAGAGTTGATTCTTATAGCTAAGTAGCCGAATAGATAGTATGCAGAATGAAATTTATTCCTCATTTAGACTATTTATAGAAGCGCTCTTTGGAGATATTTTCTTCGGTCGCTCAACTAATAAAATGAGCTTAAAGGTTCTATCAAATCAAATTTATTTCACTGGCTTTGAGGCCCTTGGTGTTATTGTACTAACATCATTGGCCTTAGGAATTGTTTTAATTTTAGTAGGCAATGCTATGATTCAAAACTTAGGCCAAGGTGAGTCTTTTTATAAGCTAATTGTAAGTGGGTTTATAACAGATATAGCTCCTGTTATCATTTCTATGATACTTCTTCTACGCTCTGGCTTATCAATGACTACGGAATTGGGTTATATGAAAGTAAATCAGGAGATATCTGCTCTGCGTACAATGGGGGTTTCTCCAGTTTCTTACCTTATTTCTCCTCGAGTTATTGGAACAGTTTTTTCCGCGCTTATTCTTAGCATCTACTTCGCTTTTAGTGGAGTTGTTCTGGCCTATCTCTTTAGTAGTTTATTCTTTAATTTGCTTTATCAAGATTTCTTTAATGGAGTTATTACTCATCTCACTGTTCTTGATATATTTATAATGATTACAAAGGTCTCTATTTCAGCTTTCATTCTTACTGTAGTTTGCTGTTTTCAAGGTTTACAAGTAGAGCGCTCTTTTACAGAGATACCCCACCGAGCAATAAAGTCCTTTTCAGTGGCCTTCTTCGCGATATTGCTTTTAAATTTTACAATCAGCCTAATAAGGTTTCTATTATGAAGCTTTCAGTAAGAGATTTACTTTTATTTGAGGAATCAAAAGAAAGGTTTAACTACTCCTTTAATAAGTCCTTTCTCTTCCATATTAATGCCTCTGAAGGGAAAACGTCACTTGTTCATGCTTTAATTGGTAATATCATTCCCTTTGAGGGGGCTGTCTTACTTGATGAAAGAGTGGTGTGTAGCTCAGAAATGGTGAATCTCTTTAGGTCTAATGAAATAGGTGTGATTTTTAATAAGCATGCTTTAATTTCTAATTTAACTATTTTCGAAAATTTAGAGTTAACCCTTGCTCACAAGTGCTCTCTTATGAGTGCTCTTTTGCGGAAAGATTTAATTTTAGAGCACTTAGAAGCTTGTGCTCTTGTGCACCTTAGTCGTAAGCGTCCTTGCGAGCTTTCTTCGAGTCAAACGAAGGTGATTGCGTTTATGAGAGGAGTTATTACTAATCCTAAACTCTTGATTTGGGATGATCCTTATACTTCGAGTGATGTAACAATAGAAAGGTATTTTATTGAAGAGATGAAAAAAAGAGAAGATTCAGGAGGAATTGTTATTGCCTTAAGTAGTGATGTTTCAATTGCAAAGAAACTAGGCTTAGAGGTCGTACCGCTCAGCCATTTGAGGAAGTCAGCATGAATAGAAAACAGAAAGTAACAACGCTTTTTAGTCTTGGAGCTGTAGGTATAATTCTCTTAGTTTCAATTCTTGTTCTAGTTAAGAATAATGTATTTAAAAGTAAGAATTACTATTACACTCGCATACAGACAGCTAAGGGGCTAAGTGGGCACCCTCCCGTTTACTTCAAAGGATATACTGTAGGGCAAATGTCATCTTTTGAGCTTTCTGAGGATTTGTCTATTAAAGCTTCCTTCTTTATCTTTAAAGAATATGAAGACTTAATGTTTAAATATACTTTGATAGAAAAAAATATAAATATTTTAACCGGACAAATTACTGATTTTAGATTAGTTCTTCCCAATGTTGATAATCGCAAAGATATGAAAGAGGGTGATAACTACGTTGCTGAAATTGACTCTGAAGAAGCTCGCCAATTAGTTAATAGGGGGATTATAAGAAATACAAGAGGTGGGATTGCTGGAATAGTTAGTAAAGTAAATATTTTTTTAGATAATCTAGATAAGGAAAACACCCCTGAAAAGGTAAGTAAACTCTTGGTGTTAACGAATAGCTTACTTGGTGAAGGAAAGAGAACTATTGCCAGCTATAATGCCATTGAAGTTCCTGAAGCAAGAGATAAAGTCATGCTTATGATGAAAAAGGCAAATAGTGGAATTGATAGTGTGAATAAAAGTCTTGATTACTTAAAAGGAATTCTAAAGACTTTACACAATAATAAGAATGAAATCACACCAATATTACTCAAAACAAATCAAACATTAGATGACGCGAGTGATACCCTTGAGGGGATTAATAACAACCCTCTCATAAGAGGTGGAATTAGAAAAAATAACCGGGATATTCAACTTGAAATATTTGATTAGTTCTTTGATCATTTTAATCACTTGTAGTTGCTCATCACTTCAAGAAACTAAGCCGCTAGAAAGTACTATTTCTAGTAATGCTTACAGTTTTTTAAATGCTGCTGAAAAAATGAGGACTGAGGGAAAGTATCGAGAGGCGATAGAGTATTACAATAGGGCTTCTAGCGAGTTTATATCAAAGCTTCTGTATAAGAAGTTTGCTTTGTCTCAATTAAAAAAGGTAATGATTTTAATTAAACTAAAAAGGTTCGAAGAATCATTAAATGCCATTTCATTTATTAAGTTTTGTGATTTGAAGTTTGATCTTAAGTTGAGTGATGAGATCAAGGGCGTTGAGTTAAGATATCTCGTGGCCAAAGGAGATACCCAAAATGCCTTAGAGAAATTGGATATGCTTCTTAAAAATAAAGATCTTTCTTTGGAGAGGAAATCTTACTTTAATTCAATACTTCTAAGACTCGATCCAAGTAGAGTTGATAGAAATCAAATGAAAAAGAACTTTAGGACGCTATTTGAATCTTATCAGGTAGGGAAACTTCAGAATCATGAAGGGCTTATTTATATGGGACAAGGTATATTGGACGATTCAAGTGATTTTGAAGCGTCTATCTTCAGTAAATTAAAGGTGGTCGCAACTGATCGGGAAATCAAGCGTCTTTCTATTTATTTGTTGAATTACCAAAAGAGATTTGCGGCAGAAGCGGAGCAAGAGTACCTTCAAAGATTAATAGATTTTATGAAGTAGGCGATGTGAGTTATCGACCTGACAGGTAGGAGCCTAGCACCTTAATATAATGAGCTGTTTTACGAAGGTCTTCTAAACAAATCTTTATATTCTCTGCTGTTAAACCCCCAAGAAAATCAACAAAGAAAATATACTTAAAGGGATCCTTTGGAATTGGTCGACTTTCTAATTTGGTAAGGTTTACCCCATGTTTTTTAAATATTTCAAGACAGTCGAGTAGAGCACCAGGGTGGTGACCAGAGGAAAAAGCGATAGATGTCTTGGTTTGCTCTATATCCACAGGAATATTATTTGTGTGGGCAAGAATAAGAAAGCGAGTGATATTATTTTCAATTTTTTGAATTTTACCATCAATGATTTCTAAGTTGTATATTTGAGCGCAAAGCTTGGAACCAATAGCAGCTTCACTTCTATTGGCCCTTTTGGAAAGTAGCTTACAGGAGCCGGCCGTATCATAGTCTGCTATTGATCTAATACTGTTCTGATTAAGAAAATCTCTACATTGGGCCAGAGCAATAGGATGAGAGAATGCTTTTTCAATATCACCTATCTTTACACCGGGTAGAGCAAGTAAGTGGTGATGGATAGGGAGGTAAATTTCACCAATAGCAAATACATCAGATTCAAAGAGCAGGTCAAGGTTAACGCTTACATTACCCACAATTGAATTCTCAACAGGAAGGATGGCATAAGTAACTTCACTCTTAAGAAGAGCATGAATAACTTCTTCACTTTGGTCATACCCTATTGGGGTAGCGTCTAGATGACTAAAGAACTTGAGTGCAGCTTCTTCAGAGTAAGCTCCTCTATCCCCTTGAAAAGCTACTTTCACGACTGAACCTTCTTATCAACAGCGAGCAGACTCTTAATAAATTCTTTTCGGGTAGTCTGGGCATAAGGATTGTACCTATTCATATCTTCAAAGAGTTGCCAGGAATCATTCTCAACAGTTTCTAGTATTTTCATCAGCCGCCGATAACCTTTAGTATCGATAGTAAGTTTTTCAGCTCCAAAGTCCATAAGGCTTCTTCCTAAGAAGTGAGTAAGAAGAAGGCTGTGAGCAATTTGCTTATCATGCTCATCTGGTGTTGATTGAATAACTTTTAATCCGTGTGTTTCAAGGTATGAGACAATGCTATTGAATTCCTTATTTTGAATTCTAACGGGGCATAGTACAATTTTTGAGCCAAAGA
>CALHBL010000132.1 GCA_937930825.1 uncultured Bacteriovoracaceae bacterium | reverse complement strand
CATCAACAGCATTGGAAAGAGGAGTTTCCAGATAATTTATATTTTTCGTTTTAGCTATTTTAGCTATCTCTTCTGCTAACTCTACTGAACTTGAAGAGGTTTCAATTAATGTAGTGCCGGCCTTCATTAAGTTTAAGACACCACCATCTCCAAGAATAACTTCTCTTACTTGAGGAGGTCCTGGTAGAGAACTGATCACAAGCTCAACATCTGAAACTGCTTCTTTTAAAGAAGAAGCAAAAGTGGCACCTTTCTCGATGAGGTTTAATGCTTTTGATTTATCAAGATCATAAACAGTAAGGTCACAGCCAGCGTCTAGTAAATTGAGGGCCATAGGATTACCCATGTTGCCAACGCCGATAAAACATATTTTCTTGTTATTTAATATATTCATAATTAGTTCTTTTGATAGACGAAGAATTTTCGTGATGAATTAAGTCCAATGGGTTTACAATCTATTTCTTTAAAAAAATCATGGGCATTAGATTCAGGAATTACTAAGTAACGATAGAACTGCTCGGCGATAACACCTTTGCTATTTGTAAAAGCATAATGCTTTGTAAAACCTGAATCTTCTTTAAATATTTCTTGAGAATAAGTAAGCTCTTCAGTTAATTCTTTGGAATAGTTAGTATGAACCGGCTGTAGGGCCAGCGCTAAAACACCACCAGGTTCAAGATGCTCAACAACTTTTCTTAAGCCCTGCTTTGAGATATCGATGTCATCGATATGGCTACATAGCTCAAGATCATTTCCTTCTCCATTATCAATAAAGTACCAGCAGCCGCCTACTGAAAATGCTGCTTCAAACTTTTGATCAAGATCAAGATTTGTTACATCTTGAAGTTCGTACTTCATCTTGTCTCCAAGACGTTCCTTTGCTTGTTCAATCATGGCCGAAGTATTATCAATACCTGTGATTTGATAATCTGAATTTTCTTTTAAGAGATTATCTGCAACTAAACCAGTGCCAACCCCAAGCTCCATAAGATTTCTTCTCTCACCAACTATATCGCATAGATTCTTAGCGATCTCATCATAATCATAATAACCATCAGTCATTAGAGTGTCATAATGTTCTGCAATTCCTGCGTAAGTATTTAGGTCTTTGTTATCAAATTCTTGGGTATTGTTTGAGTCGCTCAAATCAGCTCCTAAAGGTGTTAATGATTATGAAGGTCTATATTAACCGCGTGCATAAGGGATAGCATAGAAGAGATGATTTCAAAATATGTTTGCCCTGCGTTACGGCACCTTCTTTTTAATAATTAGCAACATGGCTCCAGCTTAAGAGTCCCTCTTACCTCAGTTATTGAAACAAGAGCTAAGTATTTCAAATCAACCAACGCATCGTCAGCATAAAGTCTGCTGGCACTTAGTCTTGGCACTTAGTCTTTCTTAGTCTTTCACCAGAGGGGTAACTCTCTCCATAGTGATATAAGTGTAAGAATAACTTTTGTGCGGTCTTTGAACCTAGTATTACATCGAGCATACTAAGATTAGAACTGAATTTCGATTCTCATTCAACCTCGAAAGAAGGTCATATAACCCTTATTCGAGATGATGAAAGATAATAGAAGCCTCATAACTTACTTATTTTGTTGATTGAATTTCTTAAAGAACTACAGATTACTACAACAAACAATATTTTAATCTAATAGCTTAGTTCATATTCAAAAGATTTATCTTCCTTTCTACTAAACCAAGTACCTTTTGGAGGTAATTCACTATTGTTATTCGATCTGGGCCATCCAAACTCGTTTCCATACTTATCTTCAATACACCAACCGACCTTAGATTTATAACAGCACCATAAGTCCAAATCTTCTCTTTTCCAAAATGTGTACCCATTTCTCTTTTCAACAAGATTAAATTGATAAGAAATATTATCTGATACTCTTAAAAAAGTGATTGATTTAATATCCATGATTACTTTTAACATGTCAGGTTCCAGCAGAGAATGCTACTGGCACTCACACTGCATAATAATCAAAACTCTTAAATTCTTCAAGCAAACAAACCTTTCTTATACGCCTTGCCTGCTTAAACTTTTACAGCGATCACCAATAATATCTGCTATTCTCTTAGCTATCTTTACATTTGAAAGCTCTCTCTTAATCTGCGTAGCAAGATCATCCTTATTTTTCATAAGTTTCTCACTCATCTCACTTGCACGCTTGGCCATAGTTCCCACCTTCAGGCCAAGCTCCTTATCAACCATTTCAAATTGATTCTTTCCAATACGACTAGCATTATTTCTATCTCCGACTTTAAAAGAAAAATCTCTTTTGAGCTTTGGATAGATAGCAGTACAAAGAAGGTCATAAAAGGGAGCTAGTTCTATTTTCTCATCAATTATTAGGAACGATATATTTTTCGAGTGACTATCATTATTTCCAATAAGTATATTAAAACAAATCCAATCGAGGTATTCAAAAAGGGCCCTTGATCTTTTTGTAATAGTCACGTTCGACTTGATTAAATTATAATTATCTTTAAGACTTGGCCCGCCTTTGGCTTCATACTTCTCTTCGCTAACAAAACCTTGAGCCTGACAGAAATCTTGCTGATGAATTCGTTTTACATGCTTGCCCATTTGTCTATCATATCTTTCAATTATAAATAGAGGGTGCTTTTCATCATCTAACACCTCACAATGGGGAATAGTGAGCCCAACCAACTTAGCAAGTCTCATACAATAGTATTCGTTATATACCGACTCTTTTACACCTGAGCGATAAATCGGAACTTTCACAATGTGAGTGGTTGGTCTGCCATTCTGTGGAAGATAAAAACTACCATTTTCATAGATTGTGACAAATTTATCTTGGGCCCCAGCAATAGATAAATAACCAGGGTCAAGATTGGCAATGACCTCAGCAACTGATCTCTTTTCTTCAATCGCCTTAAATATGACATCCATTTCTATTTTAGATTTAACATCCTCTTCACCTACTTGAAATGGTGACTCTTCATCAGTACTAATAATTACTGCTCCAGCACAATCATTGCCAAAGCTCTCTAAAAGCCCATAAGTTCCTTCTAAGTCATGTCCTTTCTCAAGAGCATCTCTCGCCTCTCCTTCAGGCAGCAGATTTTCAAAGAAAGAAAGAGTAGTTTTATTTCCAAAGCTTTCTTTACGAAGGGGCATTGCAAGACTTAGTTGAAACGCTTCCTTCTCATTTAACCAACTTGCGGTATATGAAAATGAGTAAATAAGCTCTTCGTCTCGATAAAGTGTTCCAACTTTTTTATCCTCATAGAAGATATTGAGTTTGCTCATTCTTCTAACTCCAACGAAAGCTTAAAGCCTAAAACGTCACTGAGCTTAAAAAGAGTTGAAAGTTTAACCTCTCTATCTCCAGCATTACTTTCGAATTTGCTTATTCCATTTACAGAAAGATTGCATAACTGGGCCAACTCAAATTGAGATATCCCCAATGACTTCCTTCTTTCGATTAATTTTTCTACTAGATCTTTGATGCTATTGACTTGCATATTAATCTCCCTATAGGGAGATTATACTTCATTTTAGACCAACCTCAACACAAATCTCCCTATAGGGAGATTTCAAGCCTTTTCCTGATTACTTTCTTGAAAATCTCCCTGTGGGGAGATTAGACAGAGACTTTTCCGGCCCAACTTACTGAAATTTTATATCGGAGGTCCAATATTTAATAAATTAAGGAAAAAATGGTGGAGATAGTGGAGCTTATATAAGCGTCCTCGAATCGTGGGGAAGTCCAGGCTTTAATGCGACACTTAGTCTGCGCTTTGCAATTTTTTTTAATTTTCTTTTTATATACCTATCTAAAGAGAACAACGCTCCTCCAAAAAATATAAAACCTTACTTCTCTATAAAGCTAAACTCAAATCTTGAAATATCATCATCACTCAGTGAGGCATCTTTAAAACATTGCTTCCACTGACCAGTGACAATAGATTGCATTTCATCAAATACTTCTTCGGCCTCTTTTTGTTCTAACTGAAACATTCTACATGAGTTAACCAAATTTGAACGACTAGCTTCTTTACCTCCTTCTAGACTAAGAGACAAAGAACAAGCACCGCCTGTAGAGTTAGTAGCTGGCACAACATCATAATGAGGAGATAATTTCCATGAACCATCATAGTTATACATGAAACCGTAGTTTCTTAGGTGATCATCGTTATTATTAACCATTATATTGAAAGCTACTCTTTTATAGAGTTTTAACAAATCTCTTTTATGATCATCCGAATATTTTTGTATAGTCTCGCAAAGTTCTCGATACCGAAATCTATCATACTCGCTCTCTGCAATGTTGGTCATAGTTAAAGCCGAAGCAAAGTGATATGGATTATTCTCCTTATCTCTATCAAATCTTTCAATTAGAAATACTTCTCTTTCAAGAGCTTTTGATAAGTATATATTTGGGATATCTAAACCACAGTTTTTAGCTAGCATCATTGTTGCATATTCTAGAGCTGGCATATTATAGGGGTCGGTTGAAATTGAAAACTTAGCTAAGTGCAATCTATCATTCCATATAACATTGGCCTTTGGTCGAGCACCACCTGAACCTGTTCCATTATTGACAACGGCTTGATAAGCCCCCGTTTTATCCGCATCATTATTTGCTACTCGCTCAATTCCTTCTGAATTTACTTGAAGATCTAGATATTTAATATCGTAATCAATCCACCCCTCTGGGGTCCAAATCTGTGGACCATTTGTATCAGGTCCAAAAGCGAGTGCACCGACTCTATCTGGCCCTGCTGCAGCTAGATAGTGAAGCTCACTTAAAGGTGAACTTGGAAACTTCTTACTCATAACATAACGACCCCACCCATCAGGTGAAGCGTCTCTAATACCACTGAACATTATATACCCATCAGCAGTAGGTATTTTACCCTTTGCAAGAGGTAAAGCATGAACATCTAAAGAAACTGAATCCTTCAGCTCTAAATACTTTTTTGAATAAGCAAATTCACTACTTGAATCTCCACCAGCTTCTGTGTGACCCAAGACTCCACAAGGAATCCATTTTCCATTTAAAAATATATATAGTTTGTCTATTTTCATTCTCTTCACCAATTTTTAAAAGTCTAAAGAAAGGTCATCTGGGAGTGAGCTAACTTTTTTCCTTTTTTTTGATCGTATCTTTCTAATCTGCTCAGATAGTGCTCCGACATCATTACTTGGCTTGGTTACTACATCTTGTCCCTCTAATAGGTTTAAGTGGTTTAAGACTTCTAGGTATAGGCCAAGGCTAACTGTAGAGGCTCCTTTTTCAAGACGAATGATTGTTCCTCTATCAACACCAATGCGAGAAGCAAGCTCTGTAACTTTAATACTTCTCCTCTCTCTGGCCATCTTTATATTATCTGCAATACTCTTGAGCATATTTTCAGTCTTAAGAGATACTTGTAGTTTCTTTTTCACATCAATCACCCTGTTGCATACAAGCCTCATAAAGAACCTATATGTTGCATATATACTACATTATATAGAACCCCATGTTAATAACAAGGAAAAACACCCATTCCGTTGCACAGAAACTACATTTACTAGAATTATGTTGAATATGTACAACATTCGAAAACAAACACCATGGAGAATGGTTCCAACAGACTTTTCCTGAAACGCTGTATTAAGCTAGTCGAGTATACTTTAAACAGTATTTGAGATTAATACTATTCGTATATGAACAAGGATTCTTTAAAGAGAAAATCGGCCGAAACCTTTCTGAAAAAAACCCGGGTAGTTAATCCGGGCTTTTTTTAATTCTTCAAATACTCGCAGTGGCGGGCCGTTGGAACCTCAAGTTCTCCCTTATCATGACCGATACTTGTGACAGGGAATGTCCCGAGTAAACGCTCATAACCAGCTGAAATTATGAATAAAATCACTAAACAAAGACGACAAGAACTGATCTTTCAAATTCTAAAAGGAAGATCTATTGATGATGGCCTAAGTGCTCATGAGGTCCATGAGCGCCTGAAGAATGAAGGATTGAGTATTGATCTAAGGACTATCAGAAGAGACTTAACGGAGCTCACTTCTAGCCACGGTCTTTGCTCTAATGAGCTTCGGCCTGAGAGATACTTCCCTTCAGCTGATTACCAACTCAAGTATGAACTGAGCTTGAATGAAAACACATTGCAGGTTCTTCTCATTGCTCTTGGCAGTTTGAAGTTCACTTCTCATGACTACTTTAGAAATTTTGCCACTGAAACAGAGACCATTATTCTAGGGGCCCTTGGGCCAAAAATTTCTGAGTCCCTGAGGCAATCGAAGCAAAAGTATTTCTTTGACTACAGCACCACAGGAAAGCCTTGTCCTTCCAATGCAAGAGATTTTGAAAAAATAATGATTGCGATACGTGAAAATAAGATCATTACCTGCACCAATGAATCTCCCTATAAGACTAAAGAATATAATACAAAGAGAAGGCGCTTCGCTCCCTACATCTTTATCTTAACATCAGGTATTCCCTACCTCATTGTTCAGGATCAAGATGATTCTCAATTTAAGAAACTACGAGTTACCCGAATAGGCAATGTTCACTTGTCCACGAAGTCTTTTGAGCGAATGAATATAAAGGATGAAGTGCACCTAGAAACACTCGTAGGCGGCTGGGGCGGAATATCAAAGGATTCCTCAAAGATCGTGATAAACTGCAACGCTACCATGGCCACCTACTTCCAAGAAAGAATCATCCACCCCACTCAAGAGGTCGAAAAGATTTCTGCAGATACTTTTGAAATCAGAATCAATTGCGCCAGAAGCTCTGAAATTGCGAGACTCCTGTCTTCCTTTGGCGGCCAAATCAATTCCATCTCTCCTGTTGATTTATATGAAGAAGTTAAAGAGATTTGGAGATCTGGAATTAAGAGCGCGGCTTAAAAGGAAGCCTTTCTTCTTCCCAAACCTTCTTCGCCTCAAAGTACTCATAATCGGGAAGATCAGCATGCTCACTTTCAAAATCAAGTAGGGCGAGAAAGGCTTCTCTGTCTTCTTCACTAATCATCTATCTCTCCTTCTTCGGCCCATAGGCTTTTCTTTATTGTGACTGTTACTTGTGACAGCAGCTGTCACTAAAACATGGTTTTATAAAGAGGTGCCAATACCCGCATATTTCGCTTAAGTATTCGCGGGTTTTGCCGAAAAGGATAACTATGAAATACCTTACAAAATCCAAGTTTAAGATGGCCCTCGAGTGCCCAACGAAACTCTATTATAACGAGCATAAGGACAAGTATGCTAACTCAAGCCTCGATGATCCTTTCTTAAAGGCCCTGGCCAGTGGTGGCTTTCAAGTGGGTGAGCTTTCAAAGTGCTACTATCCCGGTGGGCATGATATTCAAGAGCTTGATTATGAGACATCTGAAAAGAAGACCATGAAGCTCTTAGAGCAAGAAAATGTTGTCATCTTTGAAGCGGCCATTAGGTATAAGAACCTCTTTATTAGAATTGATATTCTCGAGAAGATTGGTGACACCCTAAATCTAATTGAAGTGAAATCAAAGTCAGCTCACCCGGATACTTTTGACTCTGAGATCTGGAATTCCAGAGAGCTCAAGAAGAATATTAAATCCCTTAAGTCTACTTGGAAGCCCTATATTTATGATGTTGCCTTTCAGTCCTTTGTTTTAAAAAATGCCTTTCCCAATATGAACATAGGTAATTTTCTAATGTGCGCCGACAAATCAGCAGTGGCCACCACTGATGGGCTTAATCAGAAATTTTTCTTAAGCACGGATGATAGAGGAAGGTCATATGCGGAGATTAAAGGGGACGTCTCCCTTGAAGCCTTAGGGGATCAAATCCTTTGCAAGATTGATCTTAATGAACCAGTGAATATCATTCACAATGACCAAGAGATGAGTGAAAGATTTAACGGCCTGGGTTTTGAAAAGGCCATTTGGAAATTTGCCAAAAATCTAGAAGCAGATACTAAAATAAAAGCGGAGGTTAGCTCCAATTGCAAATCATGCGAGTTTAAATCGTGCGAAGAAGATAAGTTATCAGGCTTTAACGAGTGCTGGAACTTAAGTCACGGCCTTACTCAGGAAGAATTAGAAAAGCCCTTTGTCTTTGATGTGTGGAATTATAGAGGCTCACAAAAGGCCCTCGATTCAGGAAAGATCTTCATAGAAGACTTAGAGCTTACGGACTTCAATGCAACCCCAAGATCAGGAGGAGATGGACTCTCCAATGGTGAGAGGCAAGTCCTTCAAGTTGAGAAAGTTCAAAATAACGATCCGACTTCCTATGTAGATGTGTTTGGCCTGGGCCAAGAGATGGCCACTTGGAAGTTCCCCCTTCACATGATTGACTTTGAAACTTGCATGGTGGGTATTCCCTTTAATAAAGGACAGCGCCCTTATGAGCAAATTGCCTTTCAATTCAGCCACCATATTATCCACGCAGATGGCTCAATAGAACATGCCAATGAGTATATTAATTCAACTCCCGGCTTTCATCCCAACTTTGAATTTGTGAGGCAATTAAAAGATGCCCTAGGAACTGAAGGCTCTATCTTCAGGTACTCGAATCACGAGAACACAGTTCTGTGCCAGATTAGAGAACAGCTCATTAAATCTAGTGCTACTGATAAAGGTGCTCTCATTGAATTTATTGAGACCGTCACGAATAAGAAACAGGGCAAGAAATTCTTATGGCAAGGCGAGCGCAATATGATTGACCTATGTGAAATGGTCAAGAAGTACTACTACTCACCTCTGACTAAAGGATCTAACTCCATCAAGTTTGTCTTGCCGGCCATCTTAAATGAATCCGAATATATTAAGAATAAATACTCAAGGCCTATATACGGCAAGAACAAAGAAATTAATTCAAAGAACTTTGAAGAACAAACTTGGATTAGCACTTCCCCATGTGGTGAGGTGATCAATCCCTACAAGTGCCTTCCTCCTGTCTTTGATAAGTGGGACTTTGAAGAGCTTGAGCTTGTCATGTCTGATTCAGATATCGCCAATGGAGGAGCGGCCCTAACTGCTTACGCCATGATGCAATTTACTCATATGTCGGATCAGGAGCGGGAAAAAGTTCGCTGCGCCCTTCTTCGGTATTGCGAGCTTGATACTTTTGCGATGGTTATGATTTGGGAGCATTGGAATGATTTGGTGAAGGGGCAGGAAGAAGAGGATGCTGCTTAGAAAGTGACTTCTTTTAGGAATATAATTATCATAATTGAGCAAGCCACTCATTAATTTTTTGAAAAACATCTTCAAGCCTTCTTGGAATATCCTTGTATGATTTCACATGTCTGGTCCAGCTATCACTTAGAAATATAACCCATTCCTTATCAAGGCACGACGGAATTTCTCTCTTGGCAAGAAGCCTTTTCAGTTTAACAAAGTCTACTTTAATACCTGAATCAATAATCCTCCATAGATCATCAAAGTCTTTCATTCTAGTGTTTCCACTTTTAAATTGATTTGCCGCTGCCAACTTGTCACATATGATATTTTCTATACTCGCAGCATTTCTCTTAGCACCATCTAGAGTAGATTTTAATTTCACGATATCCGTAGGTAATGCATAGACAATATCGATTGAGAATTGATTTCTCTGACTCGTTTTTGTGATGAACGCAATAATGATGGCCGCTCCAACTTCGTTTACTCCATCGAGCTCTCTAAATTCCTTTATTGAATATTTCACATCATCATGCTTCCTAAAGGACTCTTCGAGAGTCTTTCTAATTTCTAAATGAGATTGTAAATTAACTGTAGCTAGGTCTAAGTCAATTGTTTCTCTAGGAGTGCCAATATAATGCCATAGAAGATTACCTCCCTTAAAAACAAAATCATCGCAGGTATCTTGTAGACCATCTAAAAATTTAAGCATGATAAATCTTGAAAATGCTTGCCGACCATGCTGATTATTTTCGGTCTTCCACTTGTCAAACTCACTATTGAAAACCATATCAATCACCCATCATAAGAAGATCCAGAATCTCTCTTCCAATTTTTTTATTAATCTTCATTAAAGTATCAAACTGATCTCCTGGCGAAGACTTGTTCAGATACTTTTTCTTATACTGCTTAAGAGAATAAAAAAAGGAATCTAAGCCTTTATAGTATTTATAAGCCTCAAAAAGGCATCTTTCAGGGGAATAAATTTTTATTTTAAAATCGATACCCTTATCTTCAAAACTGCGCTCCTCTACATTGGTAATCTTTGACTCAACAACCCTATGAACATTTAGCAGCTCATTGCCGAGGCTTGTCTTATTAGATATATCAACATCAATTTTACCAATATAGTCGAGGCTCATTCCATAAAGAGATAGGGCAGTCTTTCCCGAAATAATACACTGGGGATAATACTTTCTAATAATAGCAAAGTGAGCACTCCCCTCCTCAACTCCAGGCAGGCAGAAGTAACCAAGCCCATTAGGCTCCACCTTGGTGAGCTCCCCTTTTTCAACAAGCCGGTATACGGCCTTATCATTACGCAGAAGCTTAACTACATCTACTAGGCTAATGACGAGATCTTTTTTTAATATTTCACTAAGTTTATCCATGTCGTGATTATATCATTTATAATAAAAAATGATAGCATCACGAAAACCCTGTCGTAATTCCAGCCATTTAGCTTTTATCAATTACGAGTTTGATACATTTGCGATGGTCATGATTTGGGAGCATTGGAATGATTTGGTGAAGGGGCACAAATCTACAGCAAAGAAGAGGATGCTGCCTAACCCTTGCCTATTTGATGCAGAGTCAGCATAAAGCCTGCTGACACTCTCACTAAGTCCTCACTTCAAAGGAAACTCATCCAACATCAATTTCATAAGATCCACGGAGTTAATTCTTATCCTAAGAATTTTCTTCCATTTTTCAGGGTAATACACACACATCAGATTCTTTGCGTTTGTAATTTTTTCTTGAGACATTGAGGCTTCCCTAATCGCTTCTTCTAGTGCTTCCTCTCTATTGAATTTGCCTGCTACTCTCATAGCATCTTTCACTTCTGATAGTAGTGCCTCTACATTACTTGAGCAGCAATCCTCTTCCCTTATTTCCCGGGAAATATACAACATCGCATACTCGCCCAATGCCACATCAAGATAGTTATCCCTGACCCTATCGATCTAGTCATAGCGGCTACAGGTCTTATCATTTAGAGCTATCTCTTCTTCTTTCATAGATATCTTTTTCAATCGGTTATTTTCAACTGTGATAGCTCACTGCGGTAACAAAGAATGTCACTTGGAGGAAGGGGTTTTATATATAGGTTTAAATTTCGAGGTGCGATTAGTCGCAAAGGTGTGGACGTACCAATTTTGGAATATCTTGGCGCACCTCTTTAAATTAACAGCTTTTTAAAACACGAAACCATTTTATCATCTGTAATTACATCATCACGGGGAGTCTCAAGCCAAGGAGACTCATTATGAGTTTTTGTTCTTAATAGCCAAGCATCATAGATGCCATAGAGTGCAATTGTTTCTTCGAGAATATTTAGAATAGTCTCGTTGTTATTCAAAGGTGTTACATCTATTTCGGTAGTTACTTCTAATGGTGATTTCCCGTATTCTTTGTACTTATCATATACAGGTCTTACTACAGGGCCATGCTTCCATGCCAGTAATGGCTCATTAAAGAGCTTTACTCCGTATCGACCAAAACCAATCCCTTGAGCGTAGTAAATTAATTTCTGAAGTTTTAATTGCGAAATCGAGCTATCAAGCTCTTCGAACTTCCTTACGAGATATTCTGCTATTTTAACTACATCAGCACCTAATTCTTCAAATGTATCACTTAAACGAGAAGGCTTTAAATTTGAAAGCACTATTCTATTATAACCAGGACTATTTATCTCTTCCCTTAAGCTATCCATTAAAGACTTTGCTTTATCGGTCATAATTGGCTGCTTGCCATTTATTACTCTGCTGATACTCGACTTATCCATTCCTATAAGGTCACCAAGGCCAGCACCGCTTACACCAAAGAAATCTTTTATCCCTTTAACCTCGACGGCTAACAAAGGCGCAGTCTCTTGGAGAATCTCTTTAGCACGATTATTATAAAACCTTATAGCTGACTCATGAGTCAATTTCTCAATTTCGGAATCATCTAAAAAGTATTCATGTTCTTCTTGATTGAAGTTATCAGCTGTTATCTCATTAACTTCAGGGTCAAATATAATTTCAATATCAGAAAATTCAAATGAACCAAAATCATCTCTATGGATAAACTTTGGAACTTTACTTACTTTCAGTTTCATCTTTGACCTCCCGGTATGCACTACACACTATTATCATTTCTTTGCGGGGTCCTCCTTTCCCCTCAATAGTCACTTCCTCAATAAGTATGACTAGCTTGCACTCTCTTCCCTGATCGTCTTTTGGTAAGAAGAGAAATGAGCCATCTATTGCTTCTAATGATTCACTATTTGCTTTAAAGTTTCCCTTACCTTGCTTAACTAAATATAAGAGTTCTTGCTTGGTAAAACCCCTCTCAGGGTAATCCTTGAAGGCATGATTCTTAACTAGAATTTTGCACTTTCCCCTAAGCTGAAAGAATAGTCTCCTACTATCCACAAGGCCCATGACCTCTCCTAATATAACATATCGGTTGCATCACGCAACCAATTAAGCAATTTCTACTCTTAATGCCAATTTGTCAACTTCATAACGTACTGATTTTACTGAATAAGAATATAAGCTGTGTGTATAACGGAAAATTACCGCAACCTTATTTGATCTGGCCTATGGAAGAAATATTCTTTGGTAGTCTCTTTTGCCTCAGTTATTGCAAGCAAGAACTGAATATTTCAAATCAATAACCTATCGCTTTAGCATTCTCTGTTGGAGCTTTTTTGTCCATAACCCGAAGCCATTCGCGGACAAGTCTACAGATCCTAAATCCAGATATTTACGGATACCCAAATGCCAATACCCAATTATTTCGCTTAAGTAATAATCCATTTAGTCGATAAGAAGAAATGACTAGATATCATTTAATCCTAATAGTTATCACATTGATGTCATCTCATATCCTTAGTGCAAGGGAGTATTCAGAGAGTTATTATCAAGATCTGTTTTGCAAAAAACCTTATAAGAAAGAGTTCGTATTAACTGATTCTACAAGGGTCGACTGTTTAACGGATGAACATGCTATTGAAATTGATTTTGCCGGTAAATGGTATGAAGCCATTGGCCAGTCTCTCCACTATGCCCGTATGACCAATAAGAAAGCTGGCATTGCTATTATTCTTGAAAAGCAGGGTGACATTAGTAAGCTCCTGTCATTAAGGAAAGTCATTAAACACTATAGCTTACCTATAGAAGTTTTTAGAATTCAATCCGGTATTTTTAAAAAGCGTAAGATTGCATCAAATAAATCCTCTATTATAAAGCTAAGTAGAAGTGGAATCTGTCACACCTCTACATCTAGAAGCTACTCAAGAACAAAGCACTATACACCTTTTAAAACAATTGAAGAGTGCTTAAAAAAAGGGCGTTTACCTAAGAGATGAGATTACCTAAATAAGTATCTTTTTGGATATGGTGGCACTTAATCCAAACGGCATTTGAGATTAACACCATTTATATTACTCACGAATTCTTTAGCAGCAGCATTCGTTCCAACAGACTTTTCCTGAGACACTGTGTAAATCTACTTGAGTATATTGGAAACGGTATTTGAGAATAATGCTATTCATATATGGTAACAAATTCATTAAACCTCTTTCTTTAAAGAAAGAGTCAGCCATGGAAGAAATACTCTTTAATAATTCTAGCCTCAGCTATAGCAAACAAGAACTAAATATTTCAAATCAATCAACCAATCACTTCAGGATTGGTCTGTTGGAACCTTTCTTCACCAACCGTCCTTAGATTTATAACAGCACCACAAGTCCAAATCTTCCCTTTTCCATAATGTGTATCCATTTCTCTTTTCAACAATATTAAATTAGACTGAGCTTTGACATACCTTTGGGCAAATTTAAGCTTTTCTTAGATTGAACTTTTAAAATTTCCTTATCGATTTCAAACAATTCTAGAAAATTCAAATGAGAGGATGAAAGATCATTTAAACCCGGAGGTACCGGAAATACTTTTAGCTTTTTGCTCATTTTTGAATCTTTATAATAGAAGTATGCTTTCAACCACGCAAGGTAGAGAAGTCTAAAGTCCCCAAGAATAATATCTCTGCGAAGTGGCAAAAGGGATAATAACCAGTCTTCTTGATCGATCAAATAATTTCCTGATTCATTTTCATCTTCACAGAAGTCAATATCTATTATTATATATTTTTTGATACTATAAATATTAATTAATTCTGGAACCTGATATTTCTTAAGCTCCTTAATATTTACAAGTGCCTTGGGTAATTTAAAAATAAGATGCTTTGAGCCCCAATTCGCTAAATATAAGAATGCATCAAAATGCTCTTCAAGTATTTCTTTCGGATTGCCTCTAAAGTCTCCATAAGTGTAAGTGTATGATGCCATGTCTGAAGAAATCACTGCCCGACTAGACAATGAGGACATTAGCCTCTTTTCATTTTCACTTAAAGACTTTCCATCTAATCGAAATTCAAAGTATTGATACTCACTCACTTCTTCGCCCTTACTACATTATTAATCTTCTTTGAGGATTCCTAAGTCTTCACGAATCTTTCTAAAAGTCTCTAAGTCTACTCCCGGCTGAGGTCTAGTGATGGTGCTCCTCTCAAAATCAGTTAACAACCCATCTAATAACTCTCTTCCATCCTTGCTTCTAGAGGCCTGCTTCGGTGTCTTACCGTCTAATGCTGGAACTTCCTCATTCACCCAATTTGACCAGTGACTCCTCATCATCTCTTTTATTTTTTCTTGAACTTCTGGATCATTCATTAAATCCTCTTGTTCTATTAGGTTTTGCTGCGAACTACCGACCTTCCCTTCAATAACGGAAGTTAAGTCTTCAATAACTGAATTCTTATATATTGCTTTAGTTCCAAGTAACTTGTGCATTAGCTTTTTAATTTTCTCGGTCCTCTCATTTGAATTGACAGAAATAATCATCTTACTCTCTTTTAATTCGATATGACCTAATACTGTATTATCCCAAGACTTATGTTTTTTATTTCCTTTCTTATACCAGCTAAGGTTTAGCTCCTTAAGCTTTCCATCACTTTCAAGTATCGCTTCCTTGAATAATTCCTCTCTGGTTGAAACAATATCTAAGTGATGAATTTTTTCAAACACATCATCTAATGACTCTACTTGATAAATCAATTTCTGAGGTATCATATCATCACCATCTGTATTGCAAATTTTTGGAGCTTCAGGATTTAAAATGGAGTCATGAAAAAAATGATATAAATCTAAAAATTCAAAGTCATATTTCTTTAGAGTACTCTTTTCAATAGTCGGATGAGCAGTTTTGATGAGTTTTCTCAGTTCTAATATTGGTAACTTCATACTTGGTGGAATGGAAAACGGGGAACATGCCTCTAACATAGTGATTCCTTCTATTGTCACAAGTTTTCCAAACAAGAGATCACTTTTCTCAGTGGACTCTGATCCCATTTTCTCAATTACATTGTATTCCTCAAGGGTAATAAGATCTTTCAGCTGATAACCTTCTCCCTTCCTACATTGAATTATTTCAAAGAAGCTAAAAGGAGACTCTAAGCACCTCTCAACGTATTCAATCTGCAAAGAGGATAATTTATTCTGCTTCCAATCTAGCAATGCCTGCCCAATAGAAACATCGTGCAACTTCTCGTCTAAAACAGTCGTTTCTTCTGCATCCGGGGCCCAATTATAAAGGTACCAAGGCATAAATATCTGGTTTTGATAGGATTCAGGATCAAACTCAGGTGCATTCTCATCCCAACAATTAAATTCATCCCAAGCTTCAAGAACGGAATCTTCCCCATATTTTTTAACTGCGAATTTCAACATAATCCTAACAAGTTCGCTTCTACTTTTATTAATTTTCGCCCAGCCAAATTCTTGAGATGCCATGCCCTTATTTAAACAACACCTTTTATATTTTTTCCCACTACCGCAACGACAGGGATCATTTCGACCAATTTTCATATTACTTTCTTCCTCACTGCTACTACTCTCTCAAATTTAATTTTTGCTATTCCCTTACACTACCTCACCATATGTATTAAGTAATTCATCAACCTTCTCTTTATTTATAGAAAATAATGATCTATTTTTAAACTTCTCCTCAAATAGTAAGTCTTTTACTACGAGTTCTTTTAACTCTAAACGAGCAGATTCATCACTCTTGCCTATATTTTCAGCATGTTCTTTAACGTCAATTATTCTCGATTGATGTAGGTATAATCTTTGTAATAGAGAAACTTGATTATCACTTAACTTGGAAAATTCTTTTAGTTCTGGGATTTTACAGAGTTTACTAATTTTCTTCTCAATCACCTCAAGTGCTCTATCCAAAGACTTTAATGAATAGATAATAAAATAAGTTAAATCCCAATCACTATCTTTTACTAACTTAAAGGAATTTTCATATCCTTTTCCTGGCCCTTTAAGTCCTGCACTTATTGAAAGAAAGTTAACCCAATCAAGTTCATTTTTTAGACATTTAAAGTAAAATAAGGTTCTTGCTGTTCTTCCATTTCCATCAAAGAAAGGATGAATATAAGCAATGAAATAGTGGAGTAAAATCCCCTTTAACAATGGATGAAGATATCTTTGATTATTTGTAACCAAATCAATCGCCTCTTCTATCACTGGAGTCATCAATTCAACCTCAACTCCTCTATGAATTGAAGCATCCCCCACAACAACCTCATCATCTCGAAAGACACCACAATATGC